>NZ_JBHVYI010000019.1:0-20355 GCF_042880975.1 Streptomyces sp. NPDC058289 | reverse complement strand
CGCGACGACCGCCGCGTTGTCGAAGTTCTGCTCGCTCATGGCTGTTCTCCTTCGTGTGTCGAGTGGTGGTGTGTGCGTGGGTGCTGAGGGTGGATCAGGTGGCGACGATGGAGACGATGGAGATGCCGACGACGACGCCGCCGGTGGTCCACCAGCCCGGAGCCTCCATGACCTCGAGCTCCTGGAGGCCGAGCTCCAGGTTCTTGACGTCGGCCGCGGGGGCTTCGAACTTCTCGTTCATGACTGACTCCTTCTCTGATGGGCGTACGGGGGGTGGAGCGGGTGGCGCTGATCCGGGTCGGATCAGGTCATGACCACCGAGACGAGGGAGATGCCGACGACGACGCCACCGGTCGTCCACCAGCCCGGGGCCTCCATGACCTCGAGCTCCTGCAGACCGAGCTCCAGGTGGTTCACATCGGCGGCGACGTCGAACGTGTTGTTGTCCATGACGGTTTCCTTTCGTGGGAAGCGAGGTGGTGCGGTCCCCGCGCCGGGTCGGCGCGGAAGTCTGTGGGTGCGGCGCAGGAGTTCAGGCCGCTTCGCTGAGCAGGGCGTTGACGTCGGCCGCGCGCAGGCCGCCGAGCATCGGGAGGCCCGCGCCCCAGGCCCGTACGGTCCTGCGGGCGACCGCGTCGAGCAGCTGCGGGGTGACGGCGATGTCGCGGACGATGCCCCAGCGGTTCATCAGGGCGCTGATGCCTGCCACCGGCTCGGCGGGCAGCGGGTCGCCGCTGCTGTCGGCCGAGCGGAGCAGTTCCCAGATCCCCCGCAGGCGGGCGGCGGAGCCGAGCCGGGTGTCGCCGGCGAGTACGGCCCGCCACAGGGCCGGCAGGATGGCCGCGACGGCGGTCATCTTGCGGATGCCCAGGGCGCTGGAGAGTTCGTTGGCGATCATCCAGCCCTCGGTGCTGAACAGGTCCCTGCCGTAGCAGAGCCAGGTGGACTGGGTCAGTCCGCTCAGCCGGGCCAGGTCGGTGCGGAGCGTGGCGTCGGGGGCCTGTCCGTCGGCCAGTTGCCGGGCCAGTGCTCCGCCGAGGCGGACCAGCTGGGTGGCGGCGGTCTGGGCGAGGGCGTCCTCGACGGCTCGGTCGGTCAGGTTGCCGACGTAGGGGCCGACGGTGCGGAAGACCGCTTCGAGGGCTCCTTCGATCAGCAGCTCGCCGGGCAGGGTCTCGGTGGCGGCCGGGTCCAGCAGGGCCGCGTCGGGGGCGAGGGCGTCGCCCATGACGAGCCGTTTGCCGCTGTTGTGCGGCAGGCAGGCGACCCGGCTGAGTTCGGATCCGGTGCCGACCGTGGTCGGTACGGCGAGCAGCGGACGGGTGCGGCGGGTGCGCGGGTCCAGGGTCAGCAGTCCGCTGCGGCCGGTGGTGCGCAGGGCCGCGCGGGCCCGCTCGTCCTCGTGGGCCACGGCCAGGAGCTTGGCCCGGTCGAGGAGGGCTCCGCCGCCGATGACGGCGACGAGTCCGGCGCCGGCGGTGGCGCGGGCCAGGGCGAGGATCTCGTCCGGGCCTCCGTCTCCGTCGGGGACGATGGTGTGGGTGGCGTGTCCCGCCCGGTCCAGTTCCGCGGTCACCAGGGCGGTGATGCGGGAGTTCGCGACGGCCGGGTCTAGGAGCAGGGCGGTGACGGGACGGCTCCCCCCTGCCGGGTGGGCGTCGTCGAAGTCCGCCAGCCAGTCGCTGAGCCCTTCGGGGCCGATGAGCAGCCGGGTGGATCCGGACCAGGCGATGTTCACCGCGCTCCTCCCGCAACGCTCGTGGCGGAGAAGCTTTCGACTCCGGTCCGTACGGCTTCCATGAGGGCGTCGATCTCGGCGTCCGTCGCGGTGAGCGGCGGCATGATCTGGATGCCGTGGACGCCGGCGTGGACGATGGCGCCCGCCGCACGGATGGCGGCGATCTGGTCGAGGACCCGGGCCTGCGGCAGGGGTTCGCCGTCGGCGGTGACGATCCGCAGGGAGCGGAAGAGGCCGCGGCCGTCGTGGGAGTCGAAGAGGGGGTGTTCGGCGACGAGCCGGTCCAGGTGGGCGCCGAGGGTCTCGGCGGCGCGCCGGCCCCGGGAGACGGCGTCGAGGCGGCGCATCTCCTCGATGGTGGCGATGATCGCGGCGCAGGTGACGGGGGTGCCGGCCTGCGTTTCGCCGTGGGTCAAGGTGGCGTCGGCTTCGCGGAAGGCGTCGGCGATCGTCCGGGAGACGATGACGGCGGCGGCCGCGCAGGTCCCGTTGGTCAGTCCCTTGGAGGTGACCAGCAGGTCGGGGCGTTCGCTCCACCGCTGGGAGGCGAACATCGATCCGGTGCGGCCGAATCCGGTGGCCACCTCGTCGGCGGCGAGCAGGAACCCGTGTTCCTCGCGGAGCCGGAAGAGCGTCTGGAGGTACTCGTCGGTGAGGGGGACGGCCCCGCTGCCGAGGACGGGTTCGACGACGACGGCCGCGATCTGGGAGCCCTGGGCCCGCATCAGCTTCTCGATGTCGGCAGGGTCGTTGGGGGTGACGTGGCGCACCAGGCGCTGGTCGACCCCGTAGACCTGCTGGCCGAGGTTCTCGCCGGTGAGGGCGAAGCCGCCGAAGGTCAGGCCGTGGTAGCTGCCGCGCAGCCCCACGATGATCTTGCGCTTCTCGGCGCCGCGCAGGGCGTGGTAGTGCCGGGCGGTCTTCATGACCAGGTCGTTGGCCGCGCCGCCGGAGGTGGAGAAGAGGACCCGGGCGAAGTGGTCGGCTCCGCAGAGCTCCACCAGGGCCTCGGCGGCCCGCCGGGCGTAGGGGTGTTCGTAGCGGAAGACGCTCAGGTACGAGGCGTTGAGCAGGGCCTGGTGGCAGGCCTCGGCGATGTGCCGGTTGCCGTGCCCGAGGTTGGCGTTCCACAGGCCCGAGTCGCCGTCGAGGAGTTCGCTTCCGTCGGCGAACCGTACGTACATCCCCTCGGCGGAGACGGCGCAGATGCCGTCGTCGCCGTGGGCGGAGGGCGGGAGCAGGGAGGTCCACAGGGCCGGGTGGCCGTGGTCGGGAGTCTCGTCGTCCCGTCCGGTCAGGGTGGGCAGGGCGGTGGTCATCACAGGGCCTCGGCTTCCAGGAGGACGTCGTGGTGGCGGCCGCCGCCGGGGATGGGCGTGGTGGAGCGGATGGCGAAGCCGGCGGCTTCGAGCTCGGCGACCAGCAGCGGTGCGGGCGTCACGCCGATGGTGGTGGTGGCGACGTGGACGGGGCCTTCGGCCGGCGGGTCCGCGGGGATGACGGTGACCGTGCGGGAGCTGTTGCCCGAGGTCCACTGTTCGATCATCCGGTAGGAGCGGCCGGTGATCTCGCCGGGGGCGAGGATCTCGCTCTCGTCGCTGCCGTCGTCGGCGGCGTCCACCTCGACGGTGGTGAGCAGGAACCTGCCGCCGGGCGCCAGGTGTTCCCGTACGCAGCGGTAGAGGCCGGGTCGGGCCTCCGGCGGGAGGAGGGAGATGGAGGTGGTGCCGAGGACGACGGCGCCGAAGTGGCGGCCGAGCGAGAAGTCGCTCATGTCGGCCTGGACGGGGGTGCAGCGTCCCTGGAGGGAGGCCGGGGTGGCGGCGAGCCTCTCCCGGAGCAGTCCGATCATGTGGCCGGAGAGTTCGAGGGCGGTGACCTCGCGGCCGAGGGCCAGGAAGGGGAAGGTCAGCCGGCCGGAGCCGGCGGCGAGGTCGAGGACCGGGCCGGGGATGCGGCGCAGGGTGGAGAGGAGTTCGCGGACCTCGTGCGGGGTGGTGCCGGCGATGTCGTGGTAGACGGGGGCGCCGGCCTCGTCGTAGAGGTCGCACAGGACGGCCCGGTCTCCGAGTTCGGCGACGGCCTCGGCGGCGCGGCCGGTGAGGCCGGTGCCCGCGGCGGCGGGGCTGAGCAGCATGGCGCCCATCAGCGGGTCGCTCCTTCCGTGGCGTCGGGGGTGGCGGTGCGGGGGGCGGCGGACTCGGTGAGGGGCAGTCCGATGCCGGAGAAGTAGGCGGCGACGGCGTCGACGGTGGCCGGGTCGGCGTAGTCGGCGGCGGCCCGGGCGGTGCCGGTGACGAGGAGGGCTTCGGCGGCCTGGGCGGCGTCGAGGGAGAGGGCGATGGTGCGGCGGTCCCCGGGGTGGTGGATCAGGGCCTGTTCGGCGTTGAAGAGCAGCACCGGGGTGTCGCCGGAGGTGTCCTGAGGGACGGCGTGGGCGGCGAGGGCGGGGACGAGGCGGCCGCCGAAGCCGGAGACGCGGGGGTGTTCGAGGCCTCGGGTGACGGCTTCGCGGATGGCGCCGACGGCGGCCAGGTAGCGGGAGATCCAGGGGCGGGCGGCGAGCTGCTCGCGGCGCAGGTCCTCGTCGAGTACGCCGGCCAGGGCGCCGGTGGAGTCCTCCCAGGCCCGGTGCAGTTCGGCGGCGGGGGTGCCGACGGGGCCGAGGGACGCGGCGCCGGGGGCGACGCTGACGGCTCCGTCGGCACAGACGTAGAGGCGCAGGGCCGGGCCGTCGCCGTCGCCGTTGCCGCCGAGGGCTCCGAGGTCGGCGAGCTGGACCGAGGGGTGGGTCAGGAAGGCGGAGAACTCGCCGTCGTTCAGGGCCCGGTCGGCGTCCTCCAGGAAGGCCTGGAAGTCGGCTTCCTCGACGATGCGGACCAGGGTGGGTCCGAGGACGGAGAGGTAGGGGGTGATCGAGTAGGCCTGTACCTGGAGGTAGAAGTCTGGGTGCAGGCCGGCCTCCGCGCCGGGTTCGCCGAGGGAGCCCTGCCAGACGATGACCTGGGCGCCGGTGGCCTCGTGGGGCTCGGGCTCGGCGGTCGGCTCGTCCCCGGGGACCAGGACGACGGTGCCGGGACCGGCCACTCCGCTGCCGAGCAGGGCGTCGAGGTGGGCGGCGTCCTCCAGGACGACCGTCGCGGTGAACGGCGGGCGGGGGGCGAGTGCGGCCAGGGGGCGTCCGGTGCCCCACTGCAAGGCGTGGGCCTTGACGGAAGTGAGTGTCATGAACATGCCTAACGTGAGTGCGTGGGTGGACGCGGGCGCCTGATGACGCGGAGCTGGAGGGGGATCGGCCGGGGGCGGCCGGAAGTCCGGGGGGGGTGCGAGCGGGCAGGGGGTGCCGACGGGCGGAGGTACGGGGGCAACGGGGGCGAGCGGAGGTACGCGGGCAACGGGTGGGCGGGCGGAGGTTCCGGGACGCCTCGGGTCAGGAGGCCAGTCCGAGGATCGTGAGCAGCGTGCGCAGTTCACGGCTCGCCGCCTGGGCGCCGTACAGCTGGGCCACGCCCGTGACGTTGAGGACGATCTCGTCGACGCCCGCCTCACGGAAGGGCTCGAGTTTCGCGAGGAGCTCGGCGGGCTCCCCGTAGAGGAAGGCGTCGCCGGCGACCAGGGCCGCGCCCCGCGCGCTCTCGTCCTGCGCCTGCGAACCGGTGGCGGCGGGGAGTTCGACACCGCCGCGCCGGAGCATGTCCTGGTAGTGCGCCGCCTTCAGGTGGTGCCGGTTGGAGGCCAGGGCGAGGCGTACGGGGTCCCGGTCGGGCGCCGCCAGGGCGATCGGCACCATGGCCACCACCTTGGGCGCCGGCCGGTCCGCGCTCTCGGCGCTCTTGGTCACCTCGGGCACGATCGTGTCGGCCAGGTAGCGGGCCGGGGTGAGCCAGCAGATCGCCGCGTCGGCCACCTCTCCGGCCACCCTCGCCATGCCGGGGCGAAGGACACCGAGCCCGATCTCGACGGGCGGTCCGGGCACCGGCGGGAGCAGCGCCTCCTGGTGCAGGTACTCCCCCTCCAGGACCGCGTCCGTACCGTCGAGGGCGGCGCGTACGGCGGTCAGGTACTCCCGGGCCGCAGTGAGCGGGCTCCGGTACGGGGCTCCGAGCAGGGCCTTCTGTACGGCGGGGGCTCCCGGCCCGTAGCCGGCGAGGACCGGCTGACCTGTCATCAGCGCGAGGGAACGGGCCTGGAGGGCGGCCTCCGTGGGGTGGCGCAGCGGCATCAGGGTCACTCCGAGCCCGACGGGGACCCTGAATCCGGCGCCGGCGGCGTGGGCGAAGGCCTGGTGGGTCTCGGTGACCAGGCTCTGTCCCTGCCAGAGGCGTTCGGCCCCGGTCCAGTGGACGAGTCCGGCGAAGGGCAGGAGCTGCTCGGGGCGGCTCGGGACGAAGGGAACGAGCACCGAGTAGGCGGTCATCGGACTTTCTCTCCTTGTGCTCGGGGTCCGGGAGTTCGATTCCCGGGAGCCGGATGATTGAAGATCATGAATTCTGGGAGCGGATACCGCGAGGACCCTCTGCACCGTGAATTCCGGGAAGAAGATCATTTGATGATCTTTTCCGGAAGGTCCCGGCGACCGGGTGTGCTAGTCCCAGTTGTAGGTCTCCCGGCCCGGGATGATCACGCAGACCGCGGGGACCGGGAGACCTGCCGGAATCGGCAGGCAGACCTGGGTGGGAGGGGAGGGAACCGGGACCGGGGCGTCGGCGTGTGCAGTGCCGGCACCAGCCAGACCGATAAGAGCGGCGGCGGCGAGAGTGACGCTGAGGCGCTTCATCATGGTGGTTCCCCCTCGTGTGCGGTCCGTCCCGGACCCGGTGTTTCTTGCTGTCCGGTTCCGGTGGCCTCCGGTGTTTCCCCGGCGGCTCCTTGTGACCACAACTCTGCCGTTCGAGAACCCTTCGTTCGAGAGCTCTCGCGTGCAGCTTGCTGCGTTGTCCGAGGGCACTTACTGCACCGGCCCGGCGCCGGCCCCGCGGGGAAGCCAAAAGCGGAATGGATCATTGCCGTAGCCTCAACCCGGGGTAACAGGTAGATCTAGGCCATCTAGTGACAGGCCGACGTGTTGGGGGAATCCATGGCGGAACCGGATCTGGCGTTTCTCGACATCGATCCGGAGGACGAGCGCTTCTACCGCGTCCTGCTCAGGAGCGGCGGCGCCGGACCCGAACAGTTGGTGCGCCATGCCGATCTGGACGAAGAAGCGGTACGGGTCCTCCAGCAGCGGGCGATCGGCCTCGGTCTCGCCGCGATGACCGACGGGCTGCTGCGCCCGGCCAGTCCCGCCAAGGCGGTGCAGCACCTGATCGACGCACGGCTGACCCGGATCCGGCAGGAGCTGGAGAGCAGGGCCGCGGCGGACGCGATCGTGGCCTCGCTGCTCGCGGAGCGGGACGTCGCGACCACCTCCGACGCGATCGCGGGCGCCGACCGGCCGCCCATGGAACGGCTGGTGGGCATCGAGCAGGTGCGGGCCGCCATCGACGAGCTGACGTTCTTCAGCCGGTCGGAGGGCATGACCACCTGGCCCTCGGGGGTGATGCGGCCCGAGATCATCGAGACCTCCCGGCCGGCCGACGCCCGCATCCTGCGGCGCGGGATCCGGATGCGCAGCCTGTTCGGGGCTGCCGCGCTGGACGATCCGGCCACGATGGCGTACCTGCGGGAGCTGGTCGGCAAGGGGGCGGAGGTACGGGTGTCCAGGCTCGACCTGGAGCGCATCCTCATCTTCGACCGGGCGGCGGCGCTGACGCCGATCGACCCCTCCGACAGCAAGCGGGGAGCGCTCCTGACCCGTGAACCGGGCCTGGTGACCACGCTGGTGTCCCTCTTCGACCGGATGTGGGGCCAGGCGCAGGAAATACCGGCGGTGGCCGACGAGGAGGGGCCGGCGGTGTCGGGCGAACGCCCGACGGAACTGGAGCGCCGGATCCTGGAGTCGCTGTGCACGGCCGACAAGGACGAGAACGGGGCGCGGGACGTGGGCATCTCGGTGCGGACGTACCGCAAGTACGTGGCGACGCTGATGCACCGGCTCGATGCGTCGAACCGGTTCCACGCGGCGCTGCTCGCGCGGGAGCGCGGCTGGATCTGAGCGGGGCGGCCACGGCGGCCGCCCGGTAAGCGCGGAGTCCGCGTCGGGGGTGCTCCCCCTTCGCGGACTCCGGTTAAGACGGCCACGGCTAGGAGCGGGACCGCTGGAGGGCGCGGGCGCAGGAGAGCACGCCGACGGCGAGCACACCCATGACCACGTACCGCGCGGTGCCGTCGAACAGCACGGTGGACGAGGCCAGGAGGGCGATCAGCACACCGGTCGTGACGGCGAGCGGGTTCTTCTGGGTCTGGGCCATGGTGGTGGCTCCTTCGAAAGCGGGGATGGCCATTCCACTCTGACAGCGGGGCCCGTCCGCCCGGCCCGGTTGCGGGTGCAGCTTCCGGCATTCCGGCTCGCAGCATGCTGCGAGCCGGCCGCGCCGAACCGTCCTCACGACGCCGTCATACGGGCTCCGCCGGCCGGGCGCCGAACGCTTACAGCTTGCGCAGCGTGAAGGTGTCGCTCGCGGCGCCACCGCCGAAGAGGGTGCCCACTCCGCCGCTGAGCACGTAGCTGCCGTACGGGGTGTCTGCGACCGTGGTCGGCTCGGCGACCGGCCAGGGGGCGACGGTCTTCACCACTGCGGCGCTGGTCCAGCAGTCGCCGGAGCGCAGGACGGTCACCGCCTCGCGTCCGGCCGCGGTGGCCATGGTGTTGGTCACCACGACGAGGTCGCCGTTGCGCAGGACGGCGAGGCCGTCGCCGCCGGTGACCGCGGAGGGCAGGCGGACCTCGTCGACGCGCAGGGTGCCCGGATCGACGCGGAAGAGCTGCCCGGTGGTGTCGTTGACCGCCAGGAGGTGGCCCGCCGGGTGCCAGACGATGCCGACTCCGCCCGGTACGGCGAAGCGGTCGTCGGCGACCAGGACCGAGGGCCGGCCGTCGGTACCGACGCGGTAGAGCTGCCGGGCGAAGACGTCCGCCACGTAGGCCGTGCCGTCGGGGCCGATGGCGAAGTCGTTGACGAAGTAGTTGTCCCGGCCCGGGTCGAGCCGGGTCAGGTCGACGACGTGGATCGGCTGCCCGGTGCGCAGGTCGTAGATCCCGATGCCGGAGATCCGGCGGGTCGTGGCGTCCGAGGAGTTCTCGGCGACGCCCGGGTCGGCGTAGGCGACGAGAACCCGGTTGCGGGCCGCGTCGACGTGCACGCCGTAGGTCGAGACGAGCCGGGGGTCGTCGACGAGGAGCCGGGTGGTGCCGTCCTCGAGGAGGACCGAGACGGTCCCCTTGGTCGCCGAACCCACCAGGAAGGCCTCCCGGGTCGGGTCCCAGGTGACGCCCTCCGCGCCGAGGGCCGCGGCGTGGCCCTCGATCACGGCCGGCAGCCCCTGGACCTGGAGCAGGGCCGGGGCGGGTCGCTCCTGCGTCGGGGCGGCCACGGCGGAGGACATGGCGAGAGCCGCGGCCACCACGGCGGCACACGCACCTGTCGCCGTGCGGATACCCCACATGAGCGCACCCGCGCCCCGTTCGTCATCGGCACCGACGGCGCGGGCAGCGCGGTGCGGACCCAGCTGGGCACCGGGCACCGGGTTCACCGGCTCCACCTACGAGACCGCCTTCGCCCTGGTGGACGCCAGGATCGAAGGGTTCCTGCCGCCGGACCAGGCGCTGTACTACCAGTCGCCCGCAGGCGCCCTGGTCATCGTCGCGCTCCCCGACGGCGTCTTCCGCTTCTTCTCCAGCCTGGCCCCCGGAGAACAGGTCAGCGTGGAGAAGATGCAGCAGATCGTCGACGAGCGCGGTCCCCAGGGCGTCCGCATCACCGAACCGGTCTGGGAGAGCGTCTTCCGGGTGCACGCCCGCCACGCCAACGACTTCCAGCTCGGCCGGGTGTTCATCGCCGGCGACGCCGCCCACGTGCACAGCCCGGCCGGCGGCCAGGGTCTGAACACCGGTCTCCAGGACGCCCACAACCTCGCCTGGAAGATCGCCGCCGTGGTGCGCGGCGAGGCACCGTCCGACCTACTGCTCACCTACGGACCCGAACGCGCCGCGGTGGCCGAGCGCGTCGTGCGCGACACCGACATCCAGACCCGCGCCTGGATGGTGCGCGAACCCGCCAAGGTGGCCCTGCGCGACGCCGCGTTCCGGCTCGTGGGCCGCACGGGGCTGTTCTCCCGCACCTACGCCCCGGTCATGGCCGGGCGCCGGCTCGCCTATCCCCCGGTGCGCCCCACCCAGGTGCCCGGCGGCCACACGGCCTGCCAGTCGCTCCCGGGCGTACGCCCCGTCGTGCGCGTCGGCGCGGTCTTCCCCAGGGAGCTGGCCGTCCCGCACCGGATCGCGGGCCCGGCCGCCGATCCTTCCCGCTGGACGCTCCTGGCCGTCTGCCGCGACGGCGCCCCGGACTGGCGCCGGGAGCTGTCCGCCCTGGTGGCGGACCGGCCCCAGGTGCGGATGGCCGACATCGCCGCGGGCACCGCCCGGGGGCTGACCGGATGCCGCCGGCAGGGGTACTACCTCATCCGCCCCGACGGCCACGTCGCCGCCCACGGCCACGCCCAGGACGTGGACCGGCTGCGCAGCGAACTGACCACCCTGCTCGGCGATCCGGCCCCGCAGGACCCGGAACCCGCCCGGGGGGAATGACCCCGCGGGCGCGGGACGGGGCCGGCCGCTGTGGCCCGCAAGCGCCACGGCGGCCGGCCGGGGCAGGCCTTCGCCCGAGCCGCCCGAGCCGCCCGACCCACCGAGCCGCCCGAGCCGCCGCCTCGCCTACCGGGCCGTACCCATCAAGGAGCTGACAAGGTGTTCAACGACATAGGCGCCCTCGA
Source organism: Streptomyces sp. NPDC058289 (assembly GCF_042880975.1). Classification (NCBI taxonomy): domain Bacteria; kingdom Bacillati; phylum Actinomycetota; class Actinomycetes; order Kitasatosporales; family Streptomycetaceae; genus Streptomyces; species Streptomyces sp. NPDC058289. The sequence continues at coordinate 9,746 of NZ_JBHVYI010000019.1, read as the reverse complement.
GCTGATCACGCTCGCGATCCTCGCGGTCCTCGTCTTCGGCCCGGACAAACTGCCGAAGATGATCCAGGACGTCACCGGCGCCATCCGCAAGGTCCGCGCCTACGCGGACAGCGCCAAGGCCGACATCCGGTCCGGGCTGGGGCCGGAGTTCGAAGACTTCGAGTTCCGGGACCTCGATCCGAAGAACTTCGCGCGCAAGCATCTGCTGGACGACCACGACGGCTTGGGACTGGAGGAGACCCGGAAGGCCTTCGACCTGCGGAAGGAGATGTCCGAAGTGGCCGATGCGGTGAACCACCGCGACGACCGTCCGGCCGCGCCCGGGGCGCCCGCCCCGACCTCCCTGAGCAAGGTCACGTCATAGGGGTCGTTCGGTTTTCTCCGTCTCCGGAACCTCGGCCTTCGCCTCCGGCAGTGTCAACCGCAGCGCGCCACGGGCCGCCTCGGTGGCGACGGCCGGCAGGAGGTAGCGCCAGAGCGAGGCGATCCGCTGCGGGAGGTCGGCCCGACCGGTGGACATCTGGGAGAAGAGCTGCGCCCCGGTGAAGGAGCTGACCAGGATCCAGGCCAGCTCGTGGTCGTCCACGTCCGGCTGGAGCTCGCCCTTCGCGCGGGCGAAGCGCAGCTGCTGGCGGAATTCGAGCACCCAGGCCTGGTAGGCGACATCGTCGCGGAGGCCGAATTCCCCCTGCTCCACGGCCAGCCGCACACCGGCCCGCAGCACCGGATTGTGCCGGAGCTGGTCCGCGAGGTAGAGCGTGATGTCCACCAGCCGCTGCAGGCCGTCCTCCCCGGCCGGGAACTCGAGGCCCTCGCCCTGACCGACCATGACGGCGTAGGCGAGTTCCTCCTTCGAGGCGAAGTGGAAGTACATCCCGCCCTGGGTGACGTCGGCCCGCTTCATGATCTTGCTGATGCTGGCACCACTGAACCCGAACTCGTCGAAGACCTCAGCGGCCGCCCGCAGGATGGTCGCCTTGGTCTGGATCGCGCGGTTCTGGGGGACGCGCTCTCTCTTCCGCTCAGCCATGTGCCTAACTTCCATCGGTAAACAAAACGAACACCCTCTATTTTACACTCCGTTGATATTCCAGCACCAGCGTCTCGACCTGCCGACGGTGTTCAGTGCGGGGTGCGCGGGGTGCGCAGGCCCGTGACGACCATGTGCGTCAGGAGGGCGTAGCTCTCCTCCAGGCCTTCGGGCAGGGCGAAGCCGCCTCCGGTTTCGAGGGAGACGAAGCCGTGGGCGGTGGCGCGCAGACAGCGGGCCGCGTGGACGGCCGCGGAGTCCTCCAGACCGTAGGCGCGCAGGGTGGCGAAGAGGATGGTGATGAGGCGCTCCCCCGCTTCGGCCGTCCGCGGTTCGGGGCTGTGCAGCAGGGCCGCGTACCGGTGGGGGTGGCGCAGGGCGTAGCTGCGCCAGGCCGTCATGAACGCGCGGATCGCCTCGTCGGCGGAGCGGCCGATGACGGCCACGCCGATCTCGTCCGCCATCTCGTTCATGATCCGCGCCGACAGGAGGTCGCGGAGCTCGGCGAGGCTGCGCACGTGCTTGTAGAGGGAGGGGGTCGCCACGCCCGCTCGGCCCGCCACCGCCGACAGGGTCAGGCCCGCCGGCCCCTCGGCGTCGACGAGGTGCAGCGCCACGTCGACCACCGCGCCGGCCGAGAGCGAGGCCCTAGGCACGGGCGGCCTCCTTCAGGAAGGACACGATGGCCGCGGCGGTTTCGGAGGGGAACTGCGCGTGGGCGTAGTGGCCCGCGCCCTCGATCGTCACGAGGCGGCCGCGCCCGGCGGGCAGTTCGGCGACGATGGCCGCGCCCTCGGCGGCCGGGTCGGCCCAGTCGCAGTCGAGGTCGCCCTCGACGATCAGCGCGGGGCACCGGACGTCGCCGAGGCGGGCGCCCGCGTCGGTGGGGGCGGACATCCCCATCTTGGCGACGACGGCCATCCGGCCCGGCCGCCCCAGGTCGGCGTCGAGCGCCGCGAGGTGGGCGGCGTGACCGGCGGGGCGGGTGCCCGGGTAGGCGTGGTCGAGGTAGCGCTTCCACAGGCCGGTGCTGCGCAGGATGCCGGTGCCGAGCAGCAGGAGCATGCCCTTGCGGTAGCGGGCGTTGGAGCCGAGGGCGCCGAAGTCGATCTTCTGCGCCCGGGTGAACGGGCTGATCTCGACGATGGCGCCGACCAGTGCGGGCTCCTGCGCCGCCGCGATGGTGGCGGCGCCGCCGGCGAAGGAGTGGCCGACGATGACGGCCGGTCCGCCTAGGTGCCGGATCAGGCCGAGCAGGTCGCCCGCCACGTCGGTACGGGTGTACGAGATCCAGCCGGTGCTCGATTCCCCGTGCCCGCGCAGGTCGGTGGAGGCGACGCGGTACCCGGCGGCGACGAGGAGGGCCGCGGTCTCGCGGTAGGCCGCGCGGTTGTCGCCCATGCCGTGGGCGAGCACGACCAGCGGGCCCTCGCCCGTGACCTCGTAGGCGAGCCGCCCGCCGTCGGTGCTCAGAAACTCCGTCATGACCCGTCCCCCGGAAACCGTGACCAACCCCTGTGGCTAATGCCTGTTGCCCATAAGCTAATGGCATTAGCCGCGCGGGTCAACCGCTACTTCGGGTCGCGGTGGAACAGGGACTTGGACCAGAGGTAGCCGAGCACGGCCAGGCCCAGGCACCAGGCGACCGCGATCCAGCCGCTGTTGCCGATCTCGGTGCCGAGCAGCAGCCCGCGCAGGGTCTCGATGGCCGGCGTGAACGGCTGGTACTCGGCGACCGGCTGGAACCAGCCCGGCATCGCGTCGACCGGCACGAAGGCGCTGGAGAGGAGCGGCAGGATCATCAGCGGCATCGCATTGTTGCTGGCCGCCTCGGCGTTCGGACTGGTCAGACCCATCCCGACCGCGATCCAGGTGAGCGCCAGGGAGACGAGCGCCAGCAGGCCCAGCGCCAGGAGCCATTCCACGGCGGTGGCGTCCGTGGACCGGAAGCCGATGGCCACCGCGACGGCGCCCACGAGGACCACGCTCATCACGCACTGGATCACGCTGCCGACGACGTGCCCGATGAGCACCGATCCGCGGTGGATGGGCATCGTACGGAAGCGGGCGATGATGCCCTCGGTCATGTCCGTGGCGACGGACACCGCGCTGCCGATCGTGGTGCCGCCGATGGTCAGCATCAGGATGCCGGGGACGAGGTAGGCGAGGTACTCGGACCGGCCCCCGCCGCCGTCCTCCAGACCGGCGCTCATCACGTCGCCGAAGATGTAGACGAAGAGCAGGAGCAGCATGACCGGCGTGAGCAGCAGGTTCAGCGTCAGGGACGGGTAGCGCCGCGCGTGCAGGAGGTTGCGGCGCAGCATGGTGGCCGAGTCGCGGACGGCGAAGGAGAGAGAGCTCATCGGACGTCTTCCTTGGTCTGGTGGGTGTGGCGGGGCTGGTGGGTGGAGGCGGTCAGTGCGAAGAACACGTCGTCGAGGTCGGGGGTGTGCACGGTGAGTTCGTCCGCCTCGATGCCGGCCGAGTCCAGCCGGCCGAGGAGGGAGCCGAGCGCGCGCTGGCTGCCGTCGCTGGGGATCTGCAGCGCCAGCGCCTCGTCGTCCCGGGTGACCTCGCCGAGCGCGGCGGTGGCGTTCCGGTAGGCGGCCGGGTCGGAGAACCGCAGGCGTACGTGGCCTCCGGGGATCAGCCGCTTCAGCTCCTCGGCCGTGCCCTCGGCGGCGATCCTGCCGTCGTTCAGCACCGCGATCCGGTCCGCGAGCTGATCGGCCTCCTCCAAGTACTGCGTGGTGAGGAAGACCGTCACGCCGCCGGTGACGAGTTCGCGGATGATCTGCCACATGTTGTGGCGGGAGCGGGGATCGAGACCGGTGGTCGGCTCGTCGAGGAAGATGATCCGCGGATCGCCGACCAACGTCATCGCGATGTCGAGCCGGCGCTTCATGCCGCCCGAGTAGGTGGAAGCGGGCTTCTTCGCCGCGTCGGTGAGGTCGAAGCGGGCCAGCAGCTCGGCGGTGATCCGCCGCCCCTCCCGCTTGGACAGGTGGTGCAGGTCCGCCATGAGGAGCATGTTCTCCTCGCCCGTGATCAGCCCGTCGACGGCCGAGAACTGACCGGTGACCCCGATCGCCGCCCGCACCCCGCCCGGGGAGGCCGCGATGTCGTGGCCCGCGACCTGCGCCTGCCCGTCGTCGGCGGTGATGAGCGTGGACAGGATCTTCACGACGGTGGTCTTGCCGGCGCCGTTGGGGCCGAGCAGCGCGAACACGGACCCGGCCGGGATGCTCAGATCGATGCCGTCGAGGACGGTCTTGTCCCCGTAGGACTTGCGCAGACCGACGGTGGAGACGGCCGCCGGAGACGGGTGACCGTCCCCTCGACGTGATGTGGGCATGACAGAAGAAGGCATGAGGCCCTCCATTCGAAGGCTGAAGTGACGGGGGGGGGAGGTGGCGCGGAAGGGGAAGAAAGGGCTGGTCAGGCCCCGGAGGCCAGGGCGCGACGGACGTCGATGTTGCCGTACTTCGTCCGGGCGCGAACCTTGACGGTGTCCGCGCTCCCCTCCGGGCTCCCGGACGCGGTGAGCGTGTTGCGTACCTGGCCGGAGCCCGAGCTGACGTCGAGCCAGGCGGCCGTACCCTCGCGGACGCCGACCTCGATGGCCCCGTAGGAGGTCTCCAGCTCCACGGTGCCGCGGGCGACTTCGCCCACCCGCAGGGTTCCGTGGGCGGTCTTGGCGGTGACCGAGTCCTCGGCCCGCCGGATCTCGATGTCACCGTTGGCACCGCTCACCCGCAGCTCGCCGATGGCGGCGCCGACGGTCGTGGTGCCGTGCGAGTTCTTCAGGACGGCGGGGCCGTCGACGAAGCCGAGGCGCAGGCTGCCGGAGCTGGTGGTGATCTCGGTCGCGCCCTCGGCCCGGTCCACGGTGATCGAGCCGTGCGACGCGGTCAGCTTGAGCGGGCCGGTCGTGTCGAGGCGGACGTCGCCGGACGAGGTCTTCACCCGGACCTCGCCGAGCTGGCCCTCGCCGAGCACCTGGGTCCAGGCGCCGGTCGTGTCGACGTGCGAGCCCGTGGGCAGTTCCACCGTCACGTCGACGATGCCGGGCTTGCCGAACGGATTGGACTTGGGCGTCCTGACGGTCAGCATGCCGCCCGCGAACGTGACCTCGGTCTGCTCGGCGGTCCGTACGTCCTTGTCGCGCTTCGGGTCCCGCGGCTGCACCGCGACGACGGTGTCGCGGCGGTCGCCCGCGGTGAACTGGATGGAGCCGGCCTCCACGTGTGCGGTGACCGAGATCGCTTCGGAGGTGTCGAAAGAAGGCATGGCTGTCCCGTCCTCTTGGGTCTTCCGGGCGTCCCCGCTGGTGGGACGTGGTGTGGGCGAACTGATGCGGTGCGATGCGGTGATGGAGCCGGGCTGGTGAGGGAGCCGGGCTAACGGACCCAGCCGGTGAAGCTCTGCCCCACGCTCTGGGACTTTTCCGCCGTACGGGGCCGGGCGCCGCCGTCGACCGCGGCCGATACGGCGCGCACCAGCCAGGCGTTGACCGACAACCCCTCGCGGCTCGCGGCCTCCTCGGCGCGGGCCTTGAGGTGGGCCGGCAGGCGCAGGTTGACGCGGGCGGTGCCGCCCTCGTCGCCGTCGGCGGATGCGTGCGGCGCGAGCGGTTCCGCGAACCGAGCGGCGGAGGTCGGCTCCGAGGGGGCGTGGCTCTCGCCGGCCGGCACCGTCACCACGAACTCGGGGTCGAGCCCCCGCAGCCGTACGTCGACCGAGCCGGGGGCGAGTTCGCGGGTGATCTCGTCCATCGCGGCGGAGAGCACGTTGAGCAGGGTCAGCCGGGTGGCCGACTCCAGGGGAGCGGTGAGCCTCTCGGCCAGCTTGCGAGCTTCGTCGCCGCCGGCCTCGGCGGCGACGGCGAGCTCCTGGCGGAGGGTGGTGACGTAGGGCGTGAGGTCCATGTCCCACAGCATGGCACAGCAATGGCGCCACGTCGAGCCAATCTGGCACCACTCTGCTGCGCGGCGATATCGCAACGCATAAACTCGCTGGTCAGAGTGGTGATGCCATCTTGCGCCACAGTGACGCCATGGCGGCGTCATCAATGCACCGGGGGACGGCTGTGGCGGGAGCGTCCGGGGTTTCGGACGCTCCCGCCACGTTGTCACAGGGGCGTGGCCTCAGCCGCGGTCACGGCTACGGCCTCGGCTGCGCTCGTGAGGCCTTTGAGCAGTGCGGACAGCCACTGCCCGGACCGGCGGGTGCGCTTGGGCCGGGCGCGGGCCGGTGTGCTGACAGTCGGCGCGGTGGCCGGCTCGGGAACGTGCGGCTTCGGCTTCTCGGTGGCCGCGGGGCGGATGCCCGGTACCGGCACCGGCATCAGTACGGGCTCGGCCTCGGGGCGGGGCCCCGGCAGGGTGATCACGGTGGCCAGGGCGGACTTGGTCTGGTGGAGGTCCTCCTCAAGTGCGGTCAGGCGCTGGTGCATGTTGTGGTCGGCGGTGCCGTTGCGGGAGGCCTCGATGCGGTCCCACGCCTCGAGCCAGCGCATGACCTCGGACTCCTTGGTCACCCCGCAGGCCCGCACGAAGTAGGCCAGGAGGTCCCTGCGGCAGTACCGGGTGCCGTTGAGTACCGCGCCGAGCGTGCTGCGCGGCAGCATGGTGACGGCGGTCGGAGTGGCCCTGGACCGATCCTCCAGCTCGCGCAAGGACGGCTTCCCTGCCTGGAGTCGAAGCTCTCGCATGGCGTGGAGGAGCTCGGCGGGCTCGGAGATGTACTGGGGCGCCATCGCCGGCCGCCGCTGTACGCCGGCCTTGCCCGGGGCCTTGAGTGAGGCGGCCTTCGTCCACAGCCGCCGGGCCTCGGTGATGCTGCCGCCGCACGCCTTGGTGTAGGCCTCGACGACGCGCCACGCCGGAACGCTGGGCCGCTGCCCGGGGGCGGGGGCCAGCTCGGCGCGGTAGAGGGTGCTGCGGGAGGTGGGCAGGCCCACCTGTTCGGTTCGCTCCGCCACCTGGCTGATGGTGAGGCCCGAGGCCTGTCGCAGTGACAGCAGCCACTGCGACAGGCCTCGGGTGTGCTCAGCCAGGGCGCTGTTGACGCGCCCCACCGCGGTCTCCTAGGAGGCCTGGCGGCGGGCGGCGGTGAGCGTGTCGACCAGTCGGCGGATCAGCTCGATGGCGAGCAGACCTCCGACGGCAAGAACGGTGATGACGGTCTCCACCGGCATCCCGTAGATGGTGAGTGCGGCGGTGAGGAGGATGACGACGACCACGATGATCGTGGCGGGCACCGGAACCAGGGTTCCGGTGCTCGTCGTCGGAGCCTCCACGCACGCGGCTGCGAGCGCGGTCTTCTTCTTCAACGGATTCTCCCGAAGGGGTCTTGTTACCACTCGACAGGTCCACCAGATGACCGCCGGCCTTGCAGGACCGAAAGTCGTAGACCTTTTCACAGCGTTCAGGACCCCTCATATGTCCGTCTACCGGCTCCGGAAGCCCCATTCCACTTTGTCCCACTGGAAGTTGAGACGGCATCAGCCTTAACCCCGCAGGCCACAGGGCCTGTGCTCCGGCCCGCCCTCGCGCCGCGCACCCTTCTTGTCCACGGTTCTGAGGCCAAGGGGCCTTGTCCCACCGCTCTGGAACCCCGACGCTTCGATCCGTAGCCCGAAAGACTCGGGCCCCACGGAGGGGAGTGAAGGCGATGCACGTCATGACCGGGACCGATCCGGTGCCAGTGCTTCAGGCGGCCCTCGTCTTGCTCTGCGCCCTCTGCGCCGGCTTCCTGCACGTCAGGACCCCCGTGCCGCCCGTGGCTACCTTCGCGCCGGCCTGGAACTCGGCCACGCGGCTCTGGCCCGGGCTGCCCCGCGCAGCTCCCGGCTGATTCCCGGCGCCGTTCCCGTAGGCCTGCACGTCAGGCCCATCTGGGATGTGGGGAACCATGCCTGCCTTCCCAGGGGGAGCTCCCGGACGCGGTCTTTCGCCGCGCCGGTGTGTCCGGGATGACACCCGGGCCATGTCCACATGCCTGCAGGTCAGGCATGTCCGGAGACGTGGCGAACCATGTCCGCTTCCAGGGCGGAACTCTCAGACGCGGTCTCCCCGGGCCGTTGCCACTCGACACCAACAGGGGAAACAGGTCGGAACTCGTTGCAGCGAGCCCGGCCCCGGGTGCAGCCCTCGGCTGCACCCTGAGCTTGAAGGACGGGAAGGACTGCAGGCCCACTGCCCGGTCCGACCCGAAGAGCAGGAGCGGGAGAGGATCCCGGCCGGCCGTCAGCAGCGCCCCGGGCACACCGCCTGGACACGGGGCGGGCGTTCCACGTCCCGGTGGCCGAAGCCAAGCTGAAACGCGGCACGGCCCGCCCGCGCCGGTCAGGCCGTGGACGCCGTCCGGCGGGCGTAGTGGCGGGCCGCCTTCGCGCGGTTCCCGCAGCCCGTGCTCGTGCACCAGCGGCGGGTGCCGTTGCGGCTGACGTCGTGGAAGCGCAGCCCGCACGTCGGGTTGGCACAACTGCGCACCCGGTCCCGCGCGGTGCTGAGCAGCCGGAGGTAGTCCGCCGCCACGAGGTACCCGAGCAGGCGGCCCGAGTCGGGCGCCTCCAGCCGCTCGACGGGCCCGGCGGCCGTGAGCAGCCGGCGGATCCGGCCCGCGTCGAGCAGCCGGTTGAAGGCGTCGAGCGCCATCGGCCCCGCATCGGCGCGCCCGGCCACCCCGGCCAGCGCGGTACGGGCGGCCCGGGCGGCGGTCAGGGTGGTCCGGTCGGCACGCAGCTCGCCGCCGGCGTGGGCGGCTGCCGCGCGGGACCCGGCCAGCCAGCACGCGAGGCCGGCGGTGGAGTCCAGCAGGTCGTAGCGGCCGTACCGGTCGTGCCAGAGGGTGTTGAGGAGGTCCAGGCTGAGCGGCTCGCCGGTCAGCGGACGCGGATCGGGCGCGCTCGTCGCCGCGGCCGCTCCTGCTCGGTCCACGCTCACCCCCGCGGCCCGAGGTGCACGGGTTCGGGGACGGCCGCGAAGGCGCAGTACGGCGACGAGCCCTCGGCCCGGTACAGCTCCACGGCCTGCGGCGCAGCGAGGATCCCCGGCAGGATCAGCTGCCACAGCCGGGTCAGGTGCCCGCGCAGCGGCCCGCAGGAACGGCCCGGGCGGTGCTCCTCCGTGCGCAGGCAGACGTCCATCCCGATCAGGGAGTACACGAGTTGCGCGGCCGTCCCCCAGGGGTCGGCCGCTCCCGCCAGGGCGTCGGCCAGCTCCTCGCGGACGGCATCGGTCCAGGAGACGCTGCCGTCGGGGTAGTGCACGAACTCCCGGGTCAGCCGGGCCCCGGCCCGTACGACGGGGTCGTGCCCGAGCCGCCCGGCGACCGCGTGCGTCATGTCGACGGCGGCCTGCAAGGGCCGGATCCCGCGGTGCGGTACCGCGCCCAAGGCGCCCACGATCGCCTGCCGGGCTTCGGTGCGCACGGCTCTGACCAGGTCGTCCTTGGCGGGGAAGTGGTACATCAAGGCGCCCTTGGTCACTCCCGCGGCGGTGCAGATGACGGCGAGCGAGGCCCCCTCGTAGCCGTAGAGGTCGATGGCCTTGGCGGCACCGTTGATCAGAGCCCTGCGCGTCCGCTCGGCTCGCTCCTGCTGCGCCATGGGCGCTCCTCGTGCGTAGGGGATGGAGACGTACGGGTGGTTTGGGGGGTTTGGGGTCGGCCGGGTCGAAACCGCACAACCCAGAAGAGAACAACGCCTCCG
>NZ_JBHVYI010000018.1:100029-116644 GCF_042880975.1 Streptomyces sp. NPDC058289 | reverse complement strand
CGGCAGCGGCGCGCGGCGCGCCGTCCCGGACGGCTGGGAGACGAAGACCGCGGCTACTCGGCGTAGGGCTGGTCGGTTCCCTGGTCGCTGTAGCCGAGACTCCAGATGTAGCCCTCCGGGTCGGCGAAGGTGCCGCCGTACCCGCCCCACGGCAGAGCACCGGCGGGCTTGAGGACCGTGGCGCCGGCCTTCTGGGCCTCCGCCATGATCTCGTCGACCCGCGCCTCACTGCGGACCACGTAGGTCAGAACCAGTCCGCTGAACCCGCTGCCTTCCTGGTCCGTGCCCACCTGGTCGGCGAGGCCTTCGCGGCTGTAGAAGCCGACGGGCGAGGCGCCGTCCGATGCGAAGAACACCGAGATGCCGAAGTCGCTCTGGATCTTCCAGCCGAGCCCCTCGGTGTAGAACTGCTTGGCCCGGTCCATGTCCCGGACGCCCAGAAGGATCGAGCTGACGTGCGCTTTCATGCCTTGCTCCTTGCACTGTGGATGCATACGTGGCGGACGTCCGGGCCAGAGCCCGGATGTCACATCGGTGCGTGTTCGCCGGTCAATCGGTAGGAAAGGGCCGGGAGTCAGGACGGCGTGGGGGCGTGCGACGCCTCCGGGCCGTCCTGCGGAGGAGAAGCCGCGTGAACGGTGATGTTCATGCTGAGTAGGCTAGAGGCGTTCCGTGAACCGCGCTTCTCGATTCCTGATCGATCCTGATACGCGCCGGGCGTTCACGGGCATGTCACGCGGGCCGCACTCGCTTCCCGCGACGGTGCGCCCGATGCCCCGTCAGCATCCCTCCAGGGGCGAGCGGGCGTGCGGCAGAATTCAGCCGTGACGTTCATGGGGGTCTTGACCGGGCTGGAAGCCGGTATGGCAGAGCTGTCGACGCCGATGCGGGTGTACGTGGCGGCCGGGCGGTTCGTCGAGGCGGAGCCCGACCTGCCGGAGCTGGCGGCCCGGATCCGTACGCTGCTGGCCGGGGTCGCGGTCGACGAGGCCTGGAGACGCTTCCTGGTCGGGTACGCCCCGCCGTCCGTCCCCGAGATCTGCGCCGCGCTGGAACCGGTGGAGACGCACGGGGCCGCCGCGTTCCTGGTCGGGGTCGCGGCCGTCGACCTGGTCTGGCCGGACCACCGGCACCTGCCCATCGAGGCGGCCGAACGTGCGGCGGACCGGGTGGTGTCCCTGCTCGGGCCGGAGGCCGCCTGGTGGACCAACCACGACGCCGGGTGCGGCGCCGTGAACGGGCTCACCCCGCTGTTCGACAGCCTGCTCGCGGGAACGGACGGCGAGCACTTCGTGCTGGCCCTGCAGATCGCCGATGACTGAGCATGGCCGGCCAGACGGAACGACGGGGGAGAGAACTGTCTCCGATGCCGTCGGCACGTACGCCGTCTTCGCCGCTCTCGTCCTGTGCCACGCCTTGCAGGCCCATGCCTCCGGGAGCACGGACGACGCGGTGTCCTGTGGGGACGCGGCCCTCACCGCCATGGAGATGCTGGATCAGAACGCAGGAGGCACCGCTTTCCGCAGGGAGGAGTGCAGGCTTTGCCTACGACGTGGCTTCCCTCCAGCGGTGGAGCGTGGCGCTGCTGTCGTCGTAGGTGAGCCAGGTCCCATCGCCGAGCGGGCGCACGTAACTGTCGACGGGGCCCATCGGATACCTGACCGTCCCTCGTGTCTCCAGGGTGCGCACATCGAGCAGCCAGTGGCGGGCCCGCTCCGGGTCCTCGTCGGATTCGACCGTCGAGGCGATGACGGTGTCGGCGTCGACGAAGCCACAGCTGTAGTCCCAATAGGGCGGCTCCTCGCCGTCAGCCGGTTCGGGCGCCGCCTCGGAGATGACGGCGCCGTCCAGGGCGTGCAGTTGCAGGTCGGCTCCGTAGTGCTCGACCGTCAGGAAGCCCGGGAGCTCGGGGTGTACGTCCGCCAGGATGCGGTCCATGCTGGCGTTGAGGTCCCAGCCGGTCAGCGTCTCGCCGTTCCAGCGCGCCCAGTGGAGCAGGATGCCGTCTTGGCCCATGCCGATGCACAGGCCCATGTGGATGCCGTCGGGGTGGGAGAGGTGGTGTGAACCTGCCGCTGCGCTGTCCAGCGGCAGCCGGGCCAGTTCTCGTCCGTCGCGGGCGTCCAGGACGACCCAGCATTCCTGCCCGTCCCCTCCCTCTTCCCCTTCCGCTTCCACCTCTTCCTCCGGGCCCATCACGACATGCGCCCAGACGAGTCGGCCGTCGTCGGAGACCCGGCAGGATCCATGCTCGAATCCACCGCACACCTCCTGGTCGTCGCCCGTGTGTGCGTGGCCGAGTTCGGGCCCCCAGCAACCGTGCCGGTACACCCACAGGGTTCCTCCGCCCACGCCCACGGCTCGTACCGCGCGCTGGCCCGAGAACACCGTGAACGAGCCGTCGGGGCTCACCGAGTGGACACCGTGCTCCCACCCGGGCCAGGGAACGGGGAAGACCGCGGCCGGCGCCCGCTCCCCCGCGAAGAGCTCGTCCAGGTCGTAGACCTCCAGCTCTCGCCCCTTCCGGAGGAGAGCACGGCGCGGCCCGTCCCCACGCCCCTCGAAGGCGAAGCCGTTGACGAGTGCGTCCCCACCCGGCAGCTTCACCGAGTCGCGCAGTTGTGCGGTGATCAACATGGCCTGAAGATAACGCCCCGCCGACAGCCCGGGCGATGTACGGCGCCGGCCTTCTGGTGCTGAACCGACCCGCACCACCGCCCCTTGTGGGAAGGTCGGCATGTGATACGTCTGGCGGACCCGCTCCGCTTCCTCAGCATGCTGGCCGCCTGGGTTGCCACTCCCTGGGCGCTCGCACCGTATTCCGTGCTGCTCGCCGTGGTGTCGGTCGTGCTGCTGCTCACTGTGCTGACCGTCTTCGCCACCCCAGGTGACAACGGGATGGTGCGGGAGAAGATCCTCGTGCCCGTCCCCGGCGTGGTGACCGTCGGTTTGGTCCTGCTCCAACTCCTCGCGGCCGTCGTCTCTTCCTGGGCGGCCTGGCCTACCTGGGCCGCCGTCGCCGTGACGGTGTTGGTCGCCGCCAGTCTGATCGCCGAGCAACCACGCTGGCGGCAGCTGCTCGCCGTACGGAGTTAGCGCACTCGGGCGATCCATCCGGGGGCGCTCGTCCTGGTCGAGGGTGCGCTGCCGGCCTCTCGGCCGCCGCCATCGTGGTGCACGGCGACCAAGACCCGCTGTCCATCGCGGTCATCGCCAACGAGACTGCCGGCCCTCTGGGACCGGCCTCGGATCGTCCGGACCGTCCTCGAAGGAGGCCTCGGCCCCGTCTCCCAGCCTGCCGGACAACCCGCAACGCCGAGCGCGGACTTCGGCCCCACGGGCGAGGAGTACAGGAACCGGTACGGGTAGGAGCCGGAGAGCGGCTGCGCGTGCTCAGGCCGTGGCGGCGCCGAACCACTTCGGCAGGTGGGCGTCCAGGTCGTGCTGGTCCTCACCGACCCATGCCACGTGGCCGTCCGGGCGCAACAGCACGGCAGGTACGTCCAGTTCCTCACTGAGGTCGACGACGTGATCGATGCGGTCGGCCCACCCGGAGACCGAGAGCCGACCGGTCTGGTCGAGCAGGAGTCCGCGGCCGGTGCGCATCAGCTCGTAGAGGCGTCCCCGCTTCAGCTCCACGTCCCGCAGCCTGCGGCCGAGCAGTTCGTGGCCCTCGCCGAAGTCGTAGCGGACCTCGACCGCGGTGATCATCCCCGTCACGTACCGGTTCACCTCCTCGAAGTCCATCAGCTTCGCGAACAGCTCCCGCAGCGCGGTGGGACCCGCGTCGGTCCCCAGCAGCGTGATCTGCGCGCGGGTGTTGTCCAGTACGGCGGCGCCCACCGGGTGGCGTTCGGCGTGGTAGCTGTCCAGGAGGTCCTGCGGGGCCCAGCCGTTGACCGCGGCGGCGAGCTTCCAGCCGAGGTTGAAGGCGTCCTGCACGCCTAGGTTGAGCCCCTGTCCGCCGGTCGGCGGGTGGATGTGCGCCGCGTCGCCGGCCAGCAGGACCCGGCCCACCCGGTAGCGCTCGGCCTGCCGGGTGGCGTCGCCGAAGCGGGAGAGCCAGCGCGGCGAGTGCACGCCGAAGTCGGTGCCCGCGAAGGCCTGTAGCTGCTGCCTGAACTCCTCCAAGGTCGGCGCGGTACGGTCCTCGGACACGCCGTCGGCGGGTACGACGATGCGGCACGACCCGTCCTCGCCCGGGCTGACGCCGAAGCGGAGCTGGGTCTTGCGGACCTCCGCGACGACCTCGGCGATCGTCGCCGGATCCTCGGTCACCTCCATGTCGCCCAGCAAGGTCTCGACCGTGGCGGGCTCGCCGGGGAAGCCGACTCCGAGCAGTTTGCGCACCGCGCTGCGGCCGCCGTCACACCCGACGAGGTAGCGCGAGCGCAAGCGCGTACCGTCCGCCAGCTCGACGGTCACCCCGTCCTCGTCCTGGCTCAGATCAACCGCTTCGCAGCCGCGGCGGATCTCGGTGCCGACTTCGAGGGCGTGCTCGCCCAACAGCCGCTCGGTGACGGGCTGCGGGATGGCGAGACCGTACGGGTGCGCCGTGTCCAGCCGATCCGGCCACGGCTTCATGATGCCGCCGAACAGGCACCGACCTGGAACTTCTCGCTGACGGCGAGGAACCGGTCCAGCAGGCCGCGCTGGTCCATCAGCTCGACGCTGCGCGTGTGCAGGCCCTGGCCGCGGGACTCTCCGGTCGGACGGGTCAGCTTCTCCACCACGACCACGCGGACACCGTGCAGGCGCAACTCGGCGGCCAGCATCAGACCGGTCGGTCCGCCGCCGACGACGGTCACGTCCGTCACATCCGTCACATCCGTCGCGTCAGCCGCGTCGGTCGTGTGGGGTACTTCAGCCATCACGCAATCACCATTTCCACAGGTTCCGCCTTCGATCGGTGATTCTGCGTCACTACCGGGGCCTTGCCGCAAGCCCCCCGGTGCGCTATAAGTTGAGAGTGGCAAGGAGTGGGGAAACCTCCTTGCCATTCTGCGTTCCGGGAAAAATCGGCTGGCGAGCCGGTTCCTGCATGGACGAGCATGGAACGCATGAGTGATCAAGGCGAGCGATGGACCCGGTCGACCATCTACCCCGACATGTGGGTGGACCCGGACGACGACCCCCGCAACAGCGGTGAGAACAGTACCGAGGGCGAGCTCGCCACCCTGCAGGACTTCCTGACGGACTACCGCCTGACCTTGCGGATGAAGTGCGAGGGCCTGGACCCGGAGCAGCTGGCCCGCCGGTCGGTCCCGCCGTCGACGATGTCGCTGCTCGGCCTCCTGCGGCACCTCGCCGAGGTGGAACGGGACTGGCAGAACTGGATCACCGACGGCGATCCGCTGCCGAAGCTGTACGGCAAGCGCGACGGGGACTTCGAGGGCGCCGTCGCCGAGCAGGCCGTGGTCGACGGCGCGTACGCCGATCTGGAGCGCGAGCAGGGCGTGACCGACGCGGCGCTGGCCGGGCATCCGGATCTGGGCGAGCGGCTGGGCAAGGAGCAGATCGCGGTGCGGGAGCTGATGGTGCACCGGATCGAGGAGTACGCCCGTCACTGCGGGCACGCCGACCTGTTGCGCGAATGCGTCGACGGGAGGGTAGGCCAGTGACCGGCGACGGCCCGTCCGGGAGCCGGTCGCGGGTGCCCGGCTAGGATTTCGCCCCATGAGCGCGATAGGGCTGTGGAGACGAGCGCGCCGGAGCGACCGCCCCTGCGCGGTCGCCGCCGGGGCGGTCAACCTGCCCCTGAGCTGCGTGCTGCTCTCCATGATGATCGGCGGCCCCTTCTTCGAGGCCACGACCCGGGCGCAGGAAACCTCCGCTCAGGAACTCGCGGTCCGGGTCTTCGGCTGCTGGCTCGCGGGCGGGCTGGTCCTGTTCCTCGCCCTGGGGATGACCCGGACCGCGGTGGTCCACCTGCTCACCCTGTTCCTTCCGCCCGCTGTGCTGATCCTGGTCCTGCTGGTCCTCTGAGGGAGCCGGCGGAAGGAGCCCGCGGGAGCAACAGGACCCCCGGCAGGGCCGCGTACGGGAACGTGCACAGCCCGTGTGACCATGGCTTCCTTCGCACATCAGCACCTCATGGGGGGACCATGCGCACCCGTACCACCACCGCCTCGGCCGGCCTCGCCGCCATGCTCGCGGCGGTCCTCGTCCTGTCCGGCTGCTCGGCGTCCGGCGGGAGCACGGCCGGGAAGGGGGCAGGGGCAGGGGCCGGTGCTTCCCCGTCGGCAGTGGCGTCCCCCGCGCCCGTGCCCGCCGGCGGCGGGTTCGAGGGGCCGCGGCCGCAGGACCAGAACCTGCTGGCCTGGACCGGGGATCCGAACGACGCGGGACACGTCACCGCACAGTCCGCGGCCGGGGTCGGCGGACGGGTCACCCTGGTCCGGATGGTGCTGCGCGAGCAGCTCACCTGGTCCAACATCTGGCTGGGGCTGGCCGGCATCGACCCGAACGCCCAACTCTCCAACTGCTACCTCGGCGTGTACGACGCCAAGGGCACCCTGGTCGCGTCCACCCCGGACGTCTCCCCGCAGCTGATGACCGACGCGATAGCCAAGCCGTTCCCCCTCGCCAAGCCGTTCACCGCCGCCCCCGGCACCTACTTCGTCGCCCTCCTCCTCAACGGCAACTGGGCCACGAACGCCCTCACCCTCAAGGCCACGGGCGCCGGGATCTCGGTGAACGCGGGTCTGAACCCGCCGAGCCTGCGCTACAGCACCGTCCTGACCGGTCAGACCTCGCTCCCGGCCACCGTGAACCTCGCCGAGCAGTCCACCAGCACGATCAACACCGGCTGGGCCAGCCAGTGGTACGCGATCTCCTGAACGCTCCCGAAGCTCGTGCCGCGACTGCCCGAAGCTCCTGCCACAAATGACTGGTAGGAAAGTTTCCTGTTTGCTAGCATCCCGCTTCGGCGGCTCGGCGCGGTGCCCGCATCCGTGGGCATGACGCGCTCAGCGAGAGCTCTGACCCGGCCGCTGTGACCACGCACGTCCCTGCCCGCACCCGGGCAGGGGTGCGGGGTCTCGTACCGGTGCCAGCTCTCGCCACCCACCAGGCCAGGGAGTCAGGAATGAACCTGAGCACCCCAAGCACGCCTCATGTTCACACATCACGCCGCACGATAGGCGTGGTCATCACCGCCGTACTCCTCCTCGTAGGCGGCCTGTTGCTCGCCTACCCCGAACGGGCCGGCGCCGCCGCCGACCCCCTCATCTCGCGCGGCAAGACCGCCACGGCGTCCTCCGTGGAGAGTTCGAGCTTCGGTCCGCAGAACGCCTTCGACGGCAGCTCCACCACCCGGTGGGCCAGCGTCGAGGGCAAGGACCCGCAGTGGATCCGCGTCGACCTCGGCGCGAGCGCCAACGTCACGCGCGTGGCACTGCGTTGGGAGGCCGCGTACGCCAAGACGTACCGGGTCGAGATCTCGGCCGACGGCGCCACCTGGACCCGGCTCGCCAACGAGACGGCCGGCAACGGCGGCACCGACGACTGGACCGGCCTCTCCGGCAAGGGCCGTTACCTGCGCGTGTACGGAACCGCCCGCGGCACCTCCTACGGGTACTCCCTGTACGAGGTCGAGGTGTACGGCACCCTCGACGGGGAGACTCCCCCGCCGACCGGCGCCTTCACCGTGGTCGCCGCCGGTGACATCGCCGCCCAGTGCACCGCCTCGGACAGCTCCTGCGCCCACCCCAAGACCGCGGCGCAGGCGCAGAAGATCAACCCGAAGTTCTATCTGACGATGGGTGACAACCAGTACGACGACGCCCGGCTCGTCGACTACAAGGCCTACTACGACAAGTCCTGGGGCGCGTTCAAGGACAAGACCCGCCCCGTGCCCGGCAACCACGAGACCTACGACCCGGCCGGACCGCTCGCCGGCTACAAGGCGTACTTCGGTGCCGTCGCCTACCCCCAGGGCAAGAGCTACTACAGCTTCGACGAGGGCAACTGGCACTTCATCGCCCTCGACTCCAACTCCTTCGACCAGAAGGCCCAGATCGACTGGCTCAAGGCCGACCTCGCCGCGAACTCCAAGGGCTGCATCGCCGCCTACTGGCACCACCCGCTGTACTCCTCCGGCGGGCACGGCAACGACCCCGTGAGCAAGCCGGTCTGGAACATCCTGTACGGCGCCAAGGCCGACCTCGTGCTGGGCGGGCACGACCACCACTACGAGCGGTTCGCCCCGCAGGACCCGAACGGGAACGCCACCGCCGACGGGATCACCGAGATCGTCGGCGGCATGGGCGGCGCCGAGCCGTACGACATCGAGAACGTCCAGCCCAACAGCCAGAAGCGGATCAGCGGTACGTACGGGGTCCTGAAGATGGACTTCACCGATTCCGGCTACAGCTGGAGCTACGTCGCCACCGACGGGACGACCAAGGACACCAGCCCGAAGTACACCTGCCACTGATGTACCTGGCCACCACAGGCCGCCGGGCCGCACCGGCCCCGCCCCCCACCACGGGGGCGGGCCGGCGCGTCCCCGCCGCCGTCCTGGCGCTCGGTACGGTCAGCCTCGTCACCGATGTCTCCTCCGAGATGGTCAGTGCGGTCCTGCCGCTCTACCTCGTCCTCGGACTCGGCCTCTCACCCCTCCAATTCGGCTTCCTGGACGGGCTGATGGGAGGAGCCGGCGCGGTCGTACGGCTGCTCGGCGGACACCTCGCCGACCGCGGCCACCGGTACAAGCACGTCGCGGGCATCGGCTACGCCGTCTCGGCCTGCTCCCGGCTCGGCCTGCTGCTCGCGGGCGGCGCCACCGGCGGGATCGCGGCGTCCCTGGCCGCCGACCGGGTCGGCAAGGGCATCCGTACGGCGCCCCGCGACGCGCTGATCACCCTCAGCAGCCCTCCCGAGGAGCTCGGTCGGTCCTTCGGCGTGCACCGGGCCATGGACACCACCGGCGCCCTGCTCGGCCCGCTCGCCGCCTTCGCCCTGCTCTGGGCGACCGCGGGCGCGTACGACGCGGTGTTCGTCGCCAGCTTCTGCTGCGGCCTGCTCGGCGTGCTGCTCCTGGTCCTCTACGTTCCCGGCCACCACCGCCCGACAGCCGTGCCCGGCCCGGCTCCGTCCCGGGGCAAGGCCTTCGGGGCGCTGCGCGACCCCGCCTTCCGGCGGATCCTGTGGGCCGCCGCCCTGCTCGGCGGCGCCACCATCGGCGACGCCTTCGTCTACCTCCTGCTCCAGCGCCGGCTGGGCCTGGATCCCGGCTGGTTCCCGCTGCTGCCGCTCGGGGCGGCCGCCGGATATCTGCTCCTGGCCGTCCCGGTGGGCCGGATCGCCGACCGGGTCGGGCGCCGACTGCCGTTCCTGTACGGGCACCTCGCCCTGCTCGGCGCCTACCTCGTCCTGCTCGCCCCGGCCGGCGGGCCGGCCCCCCTCCTCCTCGCAGCCGTCCTCGCCCTGCTCGGGGTGTTCTACGCGGCCACCGACGGGGTGCTGATGGCCCTCGCCGGGCCGGTGCTGCCCGCCGGGGGCCGAGCGGGCGGGCTGGCCGTGCTCCAGACCGGCCAGGCCCTGGCCCGGATGCTCGCCGCGGCGGGGTTCGGCGCCGCGTGGACGGTGTGGGGGCCGCGGCCCGCACTGTGGGGGGCCACGGCGGTGCTGCTCGCCGCGCTGGCGGGCGGCTGGGCGCTGCTGCCGCGCGATCCGGGCGGCCCGGCCGCCGTGACGGCCGCGGAGCCGACAGAATCCTCCACCAGTGAGCGGAGCACCTCATGACCACGCAGCTCACCGAGCCGGCTCCCGCACGCCGGCTCGGCGCCCGGGCCCGTACCGCCGTCACGGTCGCCGCGGTCGTCCTCCTCGCGGGCTCCACCGCCGGGTACGCCCTGCACGCGGGGAACCGGCCGGGCGGCCGACAGGCGGCCGCCGACGCCTCCTTCGCCCTCGAGGGTCCCGCCCTGTACTTCCGGGACACCGCCACGGGCCGGGTGGCGCACCAGCCCCTCACCGCGGCGGCGGGCGGCGCCGACCGCACCGCGGGCGGTCCCGTCTGCGACCGGTTCCACGCCGCCGGGGGCACCGCCCTCTGCCTGCGCGTCGAGCCGGGGGTGCTGCCGAAGACGTACGCCGTCGTCCTCGACCGGGGACTGCGCGAGGTGAGCCGGACGACCGTGCCGGGGGTTCCGACCCGGGCCCGGGTGTCCGCGTCGGGGCAGATGCTCGCCTGGACGGTGTTCGCCACCGGGGACTCGTACTCCGCCACCGGATTCTCCACCCGGACGGCCGTACTCGACCTGCGCACGGGGTATTTGGTGAAGTCCCTGGAGGAGATACCGCTCACCATCGACGGTGTCCGATACCACTCCCCCGACGTCAACTACTGGGGCGTGAGCTTCGCCCGGGACGACAGCCGCTTCTACGCGACCGTCTCCACCAAGGGGCGTACGTACCTCGTGGAGGGGAACATGTCCGACTGGTCGGCGCGGACGCTGCGGGAGAACGTCGAATGCCCCTCCCTGTCGCCCGACAACACCCGGGTCGCCTTCAAGAAGAAGGTGTCCGACGACCCGGCCGCGCCCTGGCGGCTGTACGTCCTCGACCTGCGGACGATGGCGGAGACCGCGCTCGCCGAGACGCGCGGCGTGGACGACCAGGCGGCCTGGACGGACGACGGGACGGTGGCCTACGCCCTGCCGGGCGCGGACGGTCGCGCGAGCGACGTCTGGACCGTCCCCGCGGACGGCACCGGAGCACCCCGACTGTCCGTCGCCGGCGGGTCGTCGCCGGTGGCGGTGGCGGGCGCGGCCGACGCGCAGTGATCCGGCCCCCGATGCTCGATGATGCTCATTCGGCCGCCCCTTCGAGCATCTCTTGACATAGACCTGACACTACGTTGCACTGTGGCCACTCCCTCCGGCAGTCACGGCCGGAGGGAGATGCCGCCGTGAACACCTGGGGACTCGCCATGCGTCTGCTCAGATTCCTGACCGCCTCCGCCCTGGCCCTGGCCGCGCTATCGCTGCCCTCCCATGCCGGGGCCGAGCCCCTGCGGGCCGGGGCGGCCGTCGCCGCCGCGCCGCCGCAGACCGTGCCGGCCCTGCGGCAGTGGACGGCCGGCACCGGGGCGTACGGCTTCACGAGTACCAGCCGGATCGTCGTCGATCCCGCCCACACCGCACAGCTCTCCGACGAAGCGGCCACGTTCGCCGAGGACTTGGCGGCGCTGGCCGGGCGTCCGGTGGCCGTCGTCACCGGGAGCGCCTCCCCCGGCGACATCGCCCTGAGCCTGGGCGACGGATCGCTGCCCGCCGAGGGGTACCGGATGACCGTCGGCCAGTCCCTCGCCATCCAGGCCGGGACCGACGCCGGAGCCTTCAACGGCACCCGCACCGTGCTGCAGTTGCTGCGCCAGTCGGCGTCCGTGCCGGCCGGAACGGCGGTGGACTGGCCCACCAAGGCCGAACGCGGGCTCATGATCGACCAGGGGCGGAAGTTCTTCACGGTCGACTGGGTCAAGCAGCACATCAAGGAGCTGGCCTACCTCAAGCTCAACTACTTCCACTTCCACCTGTCGGACACCTTCGGCTTCCGCCTGGAGAGTTCGACGCACCCGGAGATCGTCTCCGCCGACCACTACTCCAAGCAGGACATCGCGGACCTGATCGCACTGGGCCAGAAGTACCACGTCACGATCGTGCCCGAGATCGACACCCCGGGGCACATGAACCAGATCCTGGCCGCCCACCCGGAGCTCAGGCTCAAGGACGCTTCGGGCACGGCCAGTTCCGAGTTCATCGACCTGTCCCTGCCCGGTTCGTACACCCTGATCAAGGACCTGATCGAGGAGTACCTGCCGCTGTTCCCGGCCCCGTACTGGCACATCGGCGCCGACGAGTACGTCACCGACTACGCCAGGTACCCGCAGCTGCTCAGCTACGCCCGCGCCCACTACGGGGCGAACGCCACCGCCAAGGACACCTACTACGGGTTCGTGAACTGGTCCGACTCCCTGGTCCGCGCGGCCGGCAAGACCACCCGGATGTGGAACGACGGAATCAAAGCCGGGGACGGCACCGTCACCCCCGACGCCCGCATCCTGGTCGAGTACTGGTACAGCTACGGGCTCACCCCCCAGCAGCTGGTCAACGCCGGGCACACCGTCGCCAACGAGTCCTGGACGCCGACCTATTACGTCCTCGGCGGCGCGAAGCCGGACACCAAGTGGATGTACGAGACCTGGACCCCGGACCGGTTCGAGGGCGGCAACACCATCAGCGACCCCTCGAAGAACCGCGGTTCGCTGATCCACGTGTGGTGCGACAACCCGAACGCTGAGACGGAGACGCAGATCGCCGCCGGCATCATGTACCCCCTGCGCGGGCTCGCCCAGCAGACGTGGGGTTCACCGAAGTTGGTGTCCACCTATGCGGCGTTCACGCCGATCGTGGCCGCGATCGGGCACCATCCCGCCTGGCCGGGGACGGCCCAGCCGGGCAACCTCGCCCGCAACCGCCCCACCACCGCGTCGAGCACCGAGACCGCCGCCTTCCCGGCCGCACTGGCGACGGACGGCGATCCGGGCACCCGGTGGTCGAGCGCGTACACCGACCCGCAGTGGCTGCAGGTGGACCTAGGCTCCGCCCAGGCCGTCAACCGGGTGGTGCTGCGCTGGGAGGCCGCGTACGGGAAGGGCTTCCAGATCCAGGTCTCCGACGACCAGAGCACCTGGCGCACCCTGTACTCCACGACCACGGGCACCGGCGGGGTCCAGGACCTGACCGGCCTGTCCGGCTCCGGCCGCTACATCCGGGTGTACGGCACCCAGCGCGGCACCACCTACGGCTATTCGCTGTACGAGTTCGAGGTGTACGGGGGCCAGTTGAGCGGGACCCGGACCCTCACCGCGGCCGGGAAGGCGCTCGACGATCCGGCGAGCTCCACCACGTCCGGCACCCAGCTGATCACCTGGACCCCGCACGGCGGCCCCAACCAGCAATGGCGACTGACCCTCACCGGCGACGGCAGCTACACCATGACCAACGGCTCGTCCGGGCTCTGCGCGGACGTGGCGGGCGGTTCCACCGCCCCCGGTGCGGCCGTGGTGCAGACCGCCTGCGGCAGCGGCGACAGCCAGCGCTGGACGGTCACCCCGCTCGGGTCCGGCGACTACGCGGTGGCCAACAAGAAGAGCGGACTGCTCCTGACCACCGCGTCCGGCGCGGACGGGGCCCTGGCGAGCCAGCAGTCCAACAGCGGTTCGGTCTACCAGCGCTGGCAGATCAGCTGACTCCGGGCGGCGGTCCGGCTGCCGACACCGAGGCCAGCCGGGCCCCGGGTCCGGTCAGCCGGATCCGCAGTTCGCGCACGGTGAGGGGCTCCACGCGGTGCACGCGCCGGACCCCCACCGTGTGACCGGAGGCGATCAGCCGGCCGTCCGCCCAGACCTCGTGGCCGTCCACGCGCTGCCCCCGGGCGAGGTCCTCGCGCAGCTCCACGTGGTCCATGCGGACGGGTCGGCCGAAGTCCGCGAGGAGAGCGTCTCCCTCGGCCGCGAGGGCGGCGGGGACGGGATCGCCTAGGCGCCGCTCCAACTCTGCGGTGAACGCGAGGAGTCGGGACCGGTCGTCGTCGTCGATCAGTCCGCGCCGGTCGGGCGGGACGCCCAGGAGCAGGCCGGCGCCCAGTCCCACCGAGGAGTACCAGATCTCCAGCAGGTCCTCCCGGCTCTTGAGGGTGTCGCGGTTCCCTGGTTGCCAGAACCAGTCGCCGCGGAGGGGGACATCGCATTCGGGCGGCAGGTAGGCGGCCGAGTCGAGCTCGGTGTGCCGGTCGTCGTACAGGCTGATGCCCGTGGAGTGCGTGACGTAGCGGCAGGGGTCGGCGGCGAGCCCCTCCTCGTTTCCGACCCAGCGGATCGTGGGGCGGCCCATGTTGAAGACCATGGCGTCCGGCTGGTGCCGGTCGATCACGGCCATGACGGCGTCCCAGTCGTACGTGCGCCCCTCGGAGCCCGCACCGTCGAACCACAGCTCGCACAACGGGCCGTAGCGGGTGCAGAGTTCGGCGAGCTGGCGGAGGTAGAAGGAGTCGTAGTCGGCGGGCTGCTCGTAGCAGTCCGCGTTGCGGTCCCAGGGCGAGAGGTAGAGCCCGAGGCCGAGGCCCGCCTCCCCGCAGGCCTCGGCCAGTTCGGCGACCACGTCGCCCGCTCCGTCCTTCCAGGGCGAGGAAGCCACGGAGTAGGCGGTGGTGTCGGTCGGCCAGAGGCAGAAGCCGTCGTGGTGCTTGGCGGTCAGCACGACGTACTTCGCTCCGGCCTCGGCGGCGGTACGCACCCACTGGCGCGCGTCGAGCTGCGAGGGCCGGAAGGTGACCGGGTCCAGGGTCCCGTCGCTCCACTCGACGCCGTTGAAGGTGTTGATGCCGAAGTGCAGGAAGATCCCGAATCCGGCTTCTTGCCAGGAGAGTTGTCCCGGCGTGGGCACGAGAGGGGTTTCGCCGTGACCGGCGGGGGGTGCGGAGGGACCGAGCGTCATGGTGGGCTTTCGGGTTTCGACGGCGGGGCGTTCAGGCCGAGTGGGCCAGGCTCGCCGGGTGGACGGCGTAGACGAAGGGGAGTCCTCGGGCGTACCGCTCCAACTCATCGGCCGCGCAGGCCGCGAGCCGTCCGAGTTCGTTGCCGAGGGATCCGGCGATGTGCGGGGTGAGCAGCACGTTCGGCAGGTCGTAGAGCGGCGACCCGGCCGGCAGGACGTCGGGGTGGGTGACGTCGAGGACGGCGTGCAGCCGGCCGGAGACCAGCTCCGCGGTGAGCGCCTCGGTGTCGACGAGCGTTCCGCGTGCGGTGTTGACGAGGGTCGCCCCGTCGCGCATCAGGGCGAGGCGGCGGGCGTCGACGAGGTGGCGGGTCTCGGGGGTCTGCGGTGCGTGCACGGTCACCACGTCGCTGCGGCCCATCAGTTCGTCCAGGTCGACGGGTTCGACCCCCAGGGCCCTCGCTTCGTCCCCGTCCAGGTACGGGTCGTGGACCAGCACGTGGGCGTCGTAGGAGCGCAGCAGCTCGATGACGCGGCGACCGATGCGCGAGGCGCCGATGATGCCGACGGTCTTGCCGTAGTTGCCGATCCCCGGGTACAGGGTGAGCGGGTCGAGCTGCGTGCGGACCTCCCGGTAGGCCCGGGCGGTGGTGAGGACGCGCTTGTTGGCGAAGACGATCGCGGCGACGGTGAACTCGGCGACGGGCTGGGCGTTGGCCTCGGCCGCGCTGGTGACGGTCAGCCCGCGCCGCCAGGCCGCTTCCGTCATCAGCCCCTTCACGGTTCCGGCGGTGTGCACCACCGCCCGCAGGGCCGGGAGGAGGTCGAGGGCCTGCTCGGTGAGGGGCGGGCAGCCCCAGCCGGTGAGCAGGACCTCGGCTTCGCGCAGCCGCGCGGGGTCGGCCGCGGCGAAGTCGGTGACCAGGAGGTCGGGGTCCAGGAGCGCGGTGGCGCCGAGCCGGGCGAGGGCCTGCTCGTCGAGCAGCGCCGCCTTCGTGTCCGGGGCCATGACGAGGAGGGTGCGGGGTCTGCGGGGCCCGTCGGCCGCGTGGTTCGGGCCGGGCTCGCGGGTCGGGTCGGAGGTCGGGCCGGGGTCCGTCACTTGACCGCTCCCGCCGAGAGGCCGGAGCGCCAGAACCGCTGCAGGCCGATGAAGGCGAGGGCGAGCGGGATGACGGCCACCAGGGATCCGGTGATCGCGAGGGAGTAGAACTCGGGGTTTTGCACGACGAGTTGGTTCCAGTTGTAGATGCCGAGCACCGCGGGGTACAGCTGGTGGTCATTGAGCATGACCAGCGGGCCGAAGAAGTTGTTCCAGCTCGCGGTGAAGGAGAAGAGGAAGAGGGTCATGAAGCCGGGCATGAGCATCGGCAGGGAGATCGACCGGAAGACGCGCATCTCGCTCGCACCGTCGATGCGGGCGGCCTCGATGACCTCACCGGGTACGTAGCCCTCGGAGAAGACCCGGGCCAGGTACACGCCGAAGGGGTTCACGAGCGCGGGGATGAGGATCGCCCAGTACGTGTTGACGATCCCCGTCTCGGAGGCGAGCAGGTACTGCGGGAGCGTGATGACGACACCCGGGACGAGGGTGCCGGTCAGGATGAGGCCGAAGAGCGGGCCCTTGCCCCGGAACTCGTACTTGTCGAAGCAGTATCCGGCCGCGACGCTGATCAGCGAGGAGGCCAGGGACCCGATGACGGAGTAGAGCAGGCTGTTGAGCAGCCAGCGACCGAAGATGCCGTCGTCGTAGGTGAAGACGGCCCGCAGGTTGTCGAAGAGGTGGAACTCGCCGAAGCCGAAGCCGGCCGTCCCGAAGAGGTCGGCGTGGTTCTTGGTGGCGGCGATCAGCAGCCAGGTCAGCGGCATCAGGGTGTAGAGGACCGCCACCAGGAGCACGGCGTTGACCGCCACCTTGGAGGCCGTTGCGGCTCCCCGGCGCGGCCTCTTGGCCGGCTTCCGGGTGCCGTGCAGGGCGGGTGCGGATCCGGTTCCCGATCCGGGGGGGGGCGGGGGCCGGGGGCGCGGCCCCCCGCCCGGGGGGGGGGAGGGGCGGGGGGGGGGGGCCGGGCGGGGGGGGGAGGGCGGAGCCCCCCCGCGGGGGTGGGCGG
>NZ_JBHVYI010000018.1:53116-100019 GCF_042880975.1 Streptomyces sp. NPDC058289 | reverse complement strand
CGGGGCCCGCGCCCCCCCCCCCCGACTCGCTGCCGGGTGTGGCCTCGGACGGGGCCGAGGCGACCGTACGGATGCTCATGCCGAGCCACCTCGCTTTCCGATCCGGGTGACGACGTAGGAGAGGGTGCCGGCGACGAGCGCCATGAGGAGCGAGGCAGACGAGGCGAGGCCGTAGTCGTGCCGCTCGAAGGCCGCCTTGTAGATGAACATCATCGGAGACCAGTCGGATCCCATCGATCCGGCCCGCGCCGAGAGGAGCATGGGCTCGCTGAAGATCTGGACGACGCCGACACACGTGAACAGGAGGGTGAGGAACACGGCGGAGCGGATCATCGGCAGCTTGATCTGCAGGGCGATGCGCAGTTCGCCGGCGCCGTCCATGACGCCCGCTTCGATGACCTCGCGGGGCACTGCCTGCAGGGCGGCGAAGAAGATGATCATGTTGTAGCCGGTCCACTGCCAGGCCGCGACGTTCACCAGCGAGGGAAGGACACTGCCCGGGGCGAAGAAGTCCCAGTGGCCGCCCGCCGATTCGATCCACTCCAGGACCGGGCTCAGGCCGGGGGTGTAGAGGTAGATCCAGATGATCGCCGCGATCAGTCCGGGCACCGCGTGCGGCATGAAGACGGCGAACTGCACGAGGCGCTTGGCCTTGGCCGCGGCCGAGTCGACGAGCAGGGCCAGGGCGAGTGCCGCGCCGATCATCACGGGGATGTACACGGCGCAGTACGCGGCCACGTGCAGGAAGGAGGAGGTGAATCCCTGGTCGCCGAGCGCCTTGGTGTAGTTCCCGAACCCGCTGAAGACCCGTTCGGTGCCGCCGAATCCGAGACCGGAGGAGCGCTCGGTGAAGAAGCTCATCCAGAGCGCGTACGCGACGGGCAGGATCAGGACCGCGGTGAAGAGCAGGAAGAACGGGCCGAGGAAGACGAGCACCGCCCTGCCCTGGCCTGGCCTACGCGCGGGCGCGGCGCCGCGCGCTGAACGAGTGAGTGGTGCTGCCACCGGGTCTCCTTGGTGGTGCGCTGCGGAGGAACGGACGGGAAGAACCTTCGAGAAGAGAAGAGAAGGGGAGAGAAAAGGAGAGAAGGGACAGGACGGGGGCGGGGCCCGTGTACCGAGGAGGCTCGGGGCCCCGCACCGGCGCCTACTTCACGAGGTTGAGTCCCCGGCCCTTGATGGCCTCCTCGGCGGCCTTCTGGCCGGCCGCGAGTCCGTCGGTCAGGGTGCCCTTGTTCCCGGCGTCCTGGATGGCGGTGTTGGTGGCGGTCTGCACCGGGCCCCAGACCCAGCCCGGGACGATGGTGTCGACCTGCGCGCCGGAGATCTCGTAGACCTTGTCGCCGCCGAAGAAGCCCTTGTCGTCGAAGGCCGCGGCGGCGATCGGACGCAGCTCGGGGCTGGCGGGCAGGCTGCTGCTCGGCGCCTTCAGGCTGCTGAGGCGGGCCTTGACGCCTTCGGGACTGGTGGCCGCCCAGGTGGCGAACTCGGCGGCTTCCTTGACGTGCTTGCTGCCCTTGGTGACGGCGTAGCTGGTGCCGCCGAACATGCCGGTCGCCGGGGTGCCCCAGTGCGGCAGCGGGGCGACGCCCCACTTGCCGGAGTCCTTGGCCAGGGCCGTCATCGTGCCGCCCGCGCTCCAGGAGGCTCCGATGAAGCTGGCCATGACCCCGTCGGCCTTGGCCTTCGCGAACTCCGGGCCGTTGATCTTCAGGTTCATCACCAGATCGTCCTTGACCAGGCCCTGCCAGTACGAGGCCACCTTCTGCGAGGAGGCGTCGTTGATGTTGACCTTCCAGCCGTCACCCTCGGTGCCGTACCACTTGGCGCCGGCCTGCCAGGAGAGCGCCGCCAGCAGGGGCGCGTCGTCGTTGCCCCAGCCGCCTATGCGCACGTTCTTGTCGGAGGCCTTGATCTTCTCGGCGGCCGCCTTGTACTCGTCCCAGGTCTTGGGGACTTCGGCGCCCGCGTTCTTGAAGAGGTCCTTGCGGTAGTAGAGGAGGTTGGGCGTGGCGTCGTACGGCACGGCCCAGGTCTTGCCGCCGAGGATCACCCGGTCCTGGACGCCCTGGGGGAACTTCGCCTTCACGGCGGCGCCGGCCGGGGCGGTGATGTCCTCCAGGAATCCCTGGCTCACGAACTCGGGGAGGGTCGGGTACTCGATGCCCGCGACGTCGGGAGCGTTCCCGGCCTTGATCGCGTTGCTGATCTTGGCGTACCCGTCCGGTCCGCCGGTGATGGCCGAGAAGGTGACCTTGATGTTCGGGTGGGACGCGTTGAAGGCGTCCACCACCTGCTGGGCACCGCCGGTCCAGCCCCAATAGGTCAGGTTGACCGGCTCTTTGGGGGCGTCGGCCTTCGGCGCGGCGCCCTCGCTCCCACCGCAGGCAGTGGCGAACAAGGCCAGCGAGAGAGTGGCGAGGGCGGCGCGGGAGGTACGGGAAGTGAGCTTCACTGCTCTGCTCCTCAGATGCGAGCCGTCGATGCGGCGAGGTGATGCACATCATTCGGCCAGAGCAGAAGGGAGTCAATAGAAAAGGAAAGCTTGAGAAAGAAAAACGAAGTCACCGTTAGGCCTCTGGGTCCCTAGACCTCGCTGGACGCGCGCACCCTCAGCTCCGGAAGGATGGCGATCCGCCGCCTCGGCCGGCCCGGCTCGCGCAGCCTTCGTACGAGCAACTCCACGCCGGTTACCCCGACTTCGTGCTTCGATGGTGCCACCGCGCTCAGCGGCAGGTCCGCCAGGGAGGCCACCTCGTCGTCGTACGAGACCAGCGCGACATCACCCGGCACGGACAGCGAGGCACCGCGCAGCCGCTGCATCAGCACCATGGCCTCGTGGTCGGGATGGACCAGGGCGGCGTCGACGCGGCCCTCCCGCACCGCTTCCACGAAGGAGTTCATGACCTGTTCGTAGGCGGCGTCACCCGCACCGAACTGCTCGAGGTCGAGGAAGAACGCGTGCTCGGCCGTGTCGGGGCCGGCCTCCTCCATCGCCGCGTCGTAGCCCTTCTTGATCCAGGGCGCGGTGGGGGTCCCGCCGCGCATCACGAGGGCGATCTTGCGGCGCCCCGTGTCCAGGAGGTGGCGCACCGCCAGCCTGGCTCCGAACCCGTGGTCCGTGCCGACGTGCTCGGCGGCGGAGGCCTGCTGTTCAGGGCGGCGCTCGATCAGCACGACGGGCACGCCGAGCTCCTCGTACCACTGGCCGCCCGGCTTGCCGTCGCCGGCGGAGGGCGCGAGCAACAGCCCGTCGACACCGTCCGCGACCATCCGCGCGGCCTGCGCCTTCTCGGTGTCCACGTCGTACGTGGACACGGCGAGGGTCAGCCGTACCCCGAGGGCGTCCGCCGCTTCCCGGGCGCCCTTGATCACTTCGGGGTAGTAGTAGGCGGAGGACGGCACGATCAGCCCGAGGACCAGCGGCCGGCCGGATCCGGGGCCCGCCCCGGACCCGACTCCTGCAGCGGGCGCGGCCGAGGCCGCGCGGGCCACCGCCGGGGCGGCGGTCACGGGAGCGGTCTCCGCCCAGTCCTCGGGCAGCATCGCCCCGCCGTGCACCCGGGCCAACAGGCCTCGCTCCGCGAGGACTTCGACATCCTTGCGGACGGTCACCACGGACACGCCGAGCTCCGCCGCGAAGTCCGTGACGCGCATGGACCCCGCTTCGCGGACCCGTCGCAGGATCGCCTGCTGTCGTTCCTCTGCGTGCACGGTGGAGCTCCCCTCGACTGCATCCCTGATCGAGGTCAGCGTAGCGCGCGAAAGCCAAAACTTACGTTTTCTTTCGAACGAAAGCATTGCATAGCGAGCGTGGCCGAAAGCCATCCGTCGGCCAGAGCTATCCGGCGTCGGCTCCACCGCAGTCGGGGTGGCCCCAGCGCGAACCGAGCTTGCTGATCTTCTCCCCCGCCGCGTACTGCTTCCCGCAGGGGCAGGTGCCGGGGAACTTGGCCTTGATGGTCACCCCGGCCCGGCCGGCGGTCGCGGTCTTGGCGGCCGTCGCGCTCTTGGTCGACGCGGCTCCGGCGGGACGGCGGGTGGAGGTGCTGCGGGCCGGGGTGCTGCGAGCGGGCGCCGGGACGGGCATGGACGCGTGGCCCAGCGCGGTACCGGCCGGCTCCTGACTCACGGCCGCGTCGCTGGCCGCCTGGTCGGCGATCGCGTTCAGGTGGTCACCGTCCTCGCGGTGCGCGGGAACGTAGCGGAACTCCACGTCCCGGTCGGTCAGCAGGGCGTCGATGCTCTCGACGAGCTCCCGGTTGGCCACCGGCTTGCCCGCGGCCGTCTTCCAGCCGTTGCGCTTCCAGGCCGGGAGCCACTGGGTCACGGCCTTCATGGCGTACTGGGAGTCCATCCGCACCTGCACGGCCGTGCCGGGGGCCACGGCCTCCAGCAGGCGCTGCAGAGCGGTGAGTTCACCCACGTTGTTGGTGGCCCGGCCCAGCGGCCCGGCCTCCCAGCGCTCGGGGTGTCCGTGGACGTCGGCGATGACCCAGGCCCAGGCGGCGGGCCCGGGATTTCCCTTGGCCGCCCCGTCGCAGGCGGCGATGATGCGATCAGACATCCCCCGATCATGCCTCACCGCGACAGCCGCCCGTGCCCACGGCTGCGGCCGGGGGCCCGGAGCCGGCCGGGGGCCCGGAGCCGGCCGGGGGCCCGGAGCCGGCTGCGGCCGCGCCCGGCTCCGGCGACGCCTCCGGCAGTTCCTCGTCGTGCTGCCGCGGCAGGAGCCGGTCCAGGAAGGGCGGCAGCCACCAGTTGGCCCGGCCCATCAGGAACATCGCCGACGGGACCAGCACCAGCCGCACCACGGTCGCGTCGAGGATCACGCTCACCGCCAGGCCCACCGCGAGCATCTTGACCACGACCGTGGGCGAAGCCGCGAAGGACAGGAAGACCGCGGTCATGATGAGCGCCGCACTGGAGATGACCCGGCCGGTGGCCGCCAGCCCCGTACCGACGGCGAGGGTGTTGTCCCCGGTGCGGCGCCAGGACCCGGCGATGGCGGAGAGTAGGAAGATCTCGTAGTCCATCGACAGGCCGAAGACGATCGCGAACATCATCATCGGTACGAACGACTCGATGGGGACGGGCTCCGACACCCCGATCAGCCCGCTCCCCCAGCCCCACTGGAACACCGCGACGAGGACCCCGTAGGACGCGGCGGTGGTGAACAGGTTCAGGGCGACCGCCTTGAGCGGGACCACCACGCTGCGGAACACGAAGGTCAGCAGGACGAGCGCGGCGGCCAGCACGATGCCGATGATGAGCGGCAGCCGGTCCTTGACGGTGTCGCGGAAGTCCAGCTGGCCGGCGGTGGATCCGGTGAGGTAGCCCTCGGCGCCGGTGCCGGTCAGCGCGGAGGGCAGGGTGGTGCCGGTCAGCGTCGTGAACAATCTCCCCGTGCCGGCGCTCTGCGGTCCGGAGGCCGGGGTGACGGTGGAGACGAGCAGGCGGCCGTCGGGGCTCGGCGCGAGCGGGGTGAACCCGGCCATCCCGGCCGTGTCCCGCAGCGCCGCGCCAAGTTCGGCGCCGATCCGGTCGGCCGGGACGGCGGCCTCGTGGAGGTCGACCACCAGGACGAAGGGGCCGTTGG
This sequence comes from Streptomyces sp. NPDC058289, assembly GCF_042880975.1. Classification (NCBI taxonomy): domain Bacteria; kingdom Bacillati; phylum Actinomycetota; class Actinomycetes; order Kitasatosporales; family Streptomycetaceae; genus Streptomyces; species Streptomyces sp. NPDC058289. The sequence goes on along the minus strand of NZ_JBHVYI010000018.1, from coordinate 94,420 downwards.
CCCCGGGGCCGAAGCCGGGTCCCTCGCCCTCGGCGATCCAGTCGTAGGCCGTGCGCGTGGTGCTGCCCGCCCGGTCCGCGCCGTCGTCGACGTGGCCGAGGCGCAGCGAGAACAGCGGTACGGCGCACAGCGCGAGCAGCAAGGTGCCCGCGGTGAGGAACTTCCACGGATTCCGTGCCACCAGGGCGGCGTAGCGGTGCCAGCCGTCGTGGTCGCCGGAGGTCTCGGCGACCGGGCGGCGCAGCGCGAACCGGTCGATCCGGCGCCCCACCAGGCCCAGGGCGGCCGGGACGAGGGTCAGGGCGGCCGCCCCGGTGACGCCCACGACGATGGTGGCGGCCAGCCCCATCCGGCCGATGAAGGTCAGTCCGCAGGTGTACAGGCTCAGCATGGCCACCGCGACGGTGACGGCGGCCACGACGACGGCGCGCCCGCTGGTGGCGGCGGTACGGCCTGCCGCGTCGACCGGATCGTGCCCGTCGAGGAGGTCCTGCCGGAAGCGGGTGGTGAGGAACAGGGCGTAGTCGATCCCCACGCCGAGGCCGATCATGGTGGCCAGGGTGGGGGAGGCGGTCGCGAAGCTGACGACGCCCGCCACGATGCCGACGACGCCGAGGCCCACGCCGACGCTGATCACCGCGGTGAGCAGGGGCAGCAGGGCGGCGGCGACGCTGCCGAAGGCGAGCAGGAGGATCAGCAGGGCCACGAGGACGCCCGCCGCCTCGCGGGCCCGGTCGTCGGCCGGCGGCCGGACGACCTGGTTCAGGTCCCCGCCGTACGCGACGTCCACGCCCGAGGCGCGGGCCGCGGCGGTGGCCGTGTCGAGGGTTCCGGTGTACGCGTGCCCGAGGGTCTTGACCTGCCGGTCGAAGGACACCGTGGTGTGGGCGGTACGACCGTCCGCGCTGGTGACGACCGGGGTCGCGGCGGTGACGTGGGGCATCCGCGCGAGGAGGGCCGCGCTCTCGTCGACGGCCTGGCGGTGCCCGGCCAAGGAGCCGGCGTCGACGTGGAAGACCACGCGTCCGTTGGGGTCGCCGATCCCGGGGGCGGATGCGGCCAGCAGATCGGCGCCGGTACGGGACTGCGTGCTGGGGAGGTTGATCTGGTCGCTGTAGACCGGGGCGGCGAGCCTGCTGCCGGCCATCGCGCCGACCAGCAGCAGGAGCCAGACCGCGATCACCCGGACGGGGTGGCGGGCGCAGAAGCCGCCGAGGCGGCCGAGGCGACTCGTTCGACCGAGAGGGGGATGCACGGCGCCTCCAAGAAGTGTCAGGACTGACACGAGGCACCTTGGCAGAAAATGTCAGGGGTGACAATTGTCAGTCCTGACAATTGACAGGGGTGACGGCATTGCTAGGCTTCGACGGTGAACCAAGATCCGCCCGCGCCCGCGCCCCTGCCCGCCACCGCGCCCGTGCCCGTGCCCGAATCCGAGCCGGAGTCCGCGAAGGCCCCGGAGGCGGAGTCGGAGTCCGGACTGCGCGAGCGGAAGAAGGAGCGGACCCGCACACTGCTGCGCGAGGGCGCCGCCGCGCTGTTCGCGGAGCACGGTTTCGCGGGCACCACGGTCGCGGACATCGCCGCCTGCGCGAACGTCTCCGAGCGGACCTTCTTCCGCTACTTCGAGAGCAAGGAAGCCCTGCTCCTGCCCGACAGCGTCGACCTGTTCGCGTACGTCGAGGCCGAACTGGCCCGGCGCCCGCCGCAAGAGGATCCGCTCGACGCCGTCTGCAATGCCCTGATTTCTGCGGTGGCCCCGTTCGCGGCCTCCAGCCTCACCGCCCTGACCCACTCCGTGGCCATCGCGGGTGACGAGCGCGTGGTGGCCGCCCAACTCGTCCAGCTCTTCGCCGATTTCGAGAACCGGCTCACGCTCATCGTCCTGAACAGGCTCCCCGCCGACACCCCCGAGGCCGACCTGCGCGCCGGGGTGATCGCGGGCGCCGCCCTGTCCGCCGTCCGCGCCGTCCTGCGCACCCAGCGCCGGCGCCGCGCGAACGGCACCCTCACCGCCACCCCGCCCTCCTCGCTCCTTCTGGAGGCCTTCGCCATGCTCAAGCAGATCGGATCCACAGCGCAATGAAGCTCCGACGCACCCCCGTACTCGTCACCGCCGGCATCACCGCCGCCCTGGCCGGCGTCTTCGTGGCCGACGTCGTGGTCGAACACACCGCCCAGGAACGCATCGCGCGGGCGGCGGGCTGCCGCCTCCAGGCCCGCGGGCCCGTCACCGCGGAACTCTCCGGCACCTTCGCCGGACTCCGCGCGCTGACCGGCCGAGTGGGTTCCGTACACCTGGCGGCCGAGGACGTACGCCGCGCCGACACCGAGATGGACATCAAGGCCGACCTCTACGACGTCACGCGCGACGGCAGCATGAGCGGCGGCCGGGCGACGGCCACCATCCCCTACGAAGCCCTGCAGAAGCGCCTGGCCGACTCGGGGGAGGGCGCCGCCGCGGGTGCGGAGGGGCTGACCGTGGGCGGCGATACGAAGGGACTCACCCTCACCGGGACCGTGGGCGGCCTCGGCATCCCGGTCACCGTGCACGCGAGCACCACCGCCACGGCGACCGGCGTCACGATCACCCCGACGACGGTCACCGTGCTGGGCCGCGAACTGCCGATAGCCACCGTGAGCGGGCTGCCCGGCGCGGCCGGCCTGGTCGAGCGGCTCGCACCCCGGACCGTGGACGTCGGCGACCTGCCCGAAGGGGTCAGCCTCACCGGAGCCCGGACCACCGGCGCCGGCCTCACCCTGGACGCCTCCCTCGCGAAGTCCGCCTCGGCGGACACCGACGGGAACCACTGCATGTCGGCGTAGCCCGCCACCGCCCGCACACCTCGACTACTCCGTCTCCTTCCACGACGGAGGGGGCACGGCCACCGCGCCGAACCTCGTGATCGCCGAGCAGCCGGGCGCTGCGTGGACGAAGACGGTCACCCTGCGCGGCATCATGCCTCCGGCGGTCTCCCCCAGCTCGGTCGAGAACACCGCCGACCTCACCTGCAAGGTCATCTACAAGGGGAAGGTCATCAAGGAGGCCACGGGCGAGGCCGCCATGGCCGGCGGCTGCGTAGCGGTGTCTCCGATCACCGCCCAGTAGGCGGTCCCGCCACCGGGGCACCCTGGCAGCACTTCGTACCGCAACGGGCTTGACCTCAAGTCCGCTTGAGGTGTGACCGTGGTCCTCATGACCACGGAATCACCGTCCCGCGCGGCGGACATCGAAGCGATCGGCCGGCTCGTCGCCATCGTCGAGCACTCCCAGCGGACCAAGGACCCCGAGGAGTTCCTCGGCCTCTTCCACCCGGACGCGATCTGGACGACGGCCCACGGCAAGGTCCTCGTCGGTCTCGACGCGATCTCGGAGTTCACGCGCAAGGTCCTACCCGCGGCGAACTGGGACGGCCAGGTCACCTACGAGGTGGTCCACGTGCTCTTCATCCGCCCCGACGTAGCGGCCGTCAAGGTCCGCCAGCGCTACCTGTCCCCGGGCGAGGAGAGCGAGGGCGCTCCTCTGTACGTGCTCGCGAAGCAGCCAGACGGCCAATGGCTGCTGACCGCCTGCCAGAACACGGGGGTGATCGCGGACGCGCCCTGAGGCGGGCCCCAAGGGGACGAGCCCCAATCGGCTCGCGCGCGGCATCGGCGGACGGAGAGGATGGCTCGACCAGTCCGCCCCCGGCGGCCGGCGGGGCCCGGCGCTCTGGCGCGGGAGTTCGCCGCCGACTACGCGCGGGATTCGGGGCGGAAGTACGGGGCTTCCCCGCACGAGGTGCTGGGGCGGATCGGCGCGGGCGAAGGCTGGCGGGGTGTCACCGCCGAGCAGTTCGGCGGGCAGGGTTCCTACGGCAACGGCGCCGCGATGCGGGTCGCGCCGCTCGGTGCCTGGTTCCGGGGCGACCCGAAGGAGGCCGCCGGGCAGGCCCGGCTGTCCGCGCCGGCCACGCACGCCCACCCTGAGGCGGTCGCGGGCGCCGTCGCCGTGGCGGTGGCCGCCGCGCTGGCGGCGGCGAGCGCGGGCCGCGACGCCCCGGGCCGCGCCGAGTTCCTCCGGGAGGTCGCCGGGTACGTACCGGGCAGCCAGGTCGGCTCCGGACTGCGGGCGGCCGCGGACTTCCCCGCGGGTACCCCGGTGGGCCGTGCCGCGTCCGTACTGGGATCGGGGTGGCGGATCTCGGCCCCCGACACCGTGCCGTTCGCCCTGTGGTCCGCCGCGGGGCACTTGGACGACCTGCCGGAGGCCTTGTGGCAGACCGTCGGCGGCTGGGGCGACCGCGACACGACGTGCGCGATCGCAGGCGGGGTCGTCGCGGCGCGCACCGGCACCGGCGGCATTCCGGCCGACTGGCTCGCGGCGCGCGAAGCCGTACCCGCGTGGAGCGGGTGGACGCCCGAACAGACGGCTCCCTGAGCCCTGTCCCGGCAGATCATGTGACTACTAGGCTGCGGCGATGGAACATGATCGGGATCGGGTGAATCATTACGACGGCTTCGCCGAGGCTTACGCGGCGGAGAACGAGAACAGCCTCGTCAACGCCTACTACGAGCGGCCCGCGATGCTGGCCCTCGCCGGAGACGTGGCCGACCGTCGGATCCTGGACGCGGGGTGCGGCTCGGGCCCGCTCACCGCTGCCCTGCGCGACCGGGGTGCGGTCGTCACGGGCGTCGACTCCAGCGCCGGGATGCTGGCGCTGGCCAGGCGGCGGCTGGGTGAGGACGCGGCCCTGCACGAGGCCGACCTGCGCGACCCCCTGCCGTTCGCCGATGGCGCCTTCGACGATGTGGTCGCCTCGCTGGTGCTGCACTACCTGGAGGACTGGGGGCCGACGCTGGCCGAGTTGCGGCGCGTCCTCAGTCCCGGCGGCCGGCTGATCGCTTCGGTGGACCACCCCTTCGTGGCCTACACGTTCCAGGATCCGCGGCCCGACTACTTCGCCACCAGCAGCTACGGCTTCGACTGGACGTTCGACGGAAAGTCCGTCCCGATGCAGTTCTGGCGCAAGCCACTGCACGCGATGGCCGAGGCCTTCACCACCGCCGGCTTCCGGCTTTCCGTGATCAGCGAACCGCAACCCGACCCGGCGGCCCGTGAGCTGTTCCCCGACGGATTCCGTGACCTTTCGAGCAAAGCGTGCTTCCTGTTCTTCGTCGTCGAGGTACCGCTACCGGCTGCGGGTCCTTGATGCCGGGATCGCATCCACTGCGTCCGCGACATCCACGTCATCCATGCCGTATATCGCGGGCGTATCGAAAATCGCATACTCCCTCGCAACGGCCCACCGTGTTCCCTGGGAACATGAACCACAACGCCCCCCGGTCGCCACCGCCCCGCCGCACGCGCAGGGTCGTACTCCTCGGCCTGGCGGCCCTCGCCCTGGCGAGCGTCCTGTACGTCGTGCGCATGCCGCTCATGATGTCCGCTCCGAGGTGCATGGCCGGGCAGTGGCACGGGTGCCTCGACACGTTCAACGGCGTGGTGCTCATGACCCTCGTCGCCGTGCCCTTGTCCCTGTTGGTGGTGTGGGCCCTGGCCCGCCGTCGGCGTGCCGCCGGCGTCGGCGCATCATCGGCGTGGCGGATGTCGCTGGCCGAGGTGGGCATGGTGCACGGGACGCTGCCGTTCGTGTGGATGACCATGATGCCGGGCTCCGGGGCCGGGATCGTCCCCGGGCGGTTCAGCCTCGTACCCGTACGGGACCTGCTCACCATGGGGCCGCTCGGGATCGGCGGGAACCTGCTGGTCTTCGCCTCACTGGGGTTCTTCGCCCCGATGCGGTGGGCGGCGCTGGCCTCCGTACCGCGGGTCCTGGCCCTCGGGGCGGGCTGCTCGGTCCTGGTCGAAACGGCGCAGTACGTCCTGCAGCTGGACCGCGTCTCCTCCGTGGACGACGTCCTGGTCAACGCCACCGGCGCCGCCCTGGCCGCGCTCGCGTCGCGCCGCTGGTGGCGCACCACGACACCGGAGCCGTCGGACCTGCCGCGCCCCTCGCGGGCACCCGCGCCGACGGGCTGAGCCGCGTACCCGATGCGCGCCTTGCATACGACGGCGATATGTCCTGGTGTTTAGGCTTCGGACATGCGCGTACTGATCGTCGAGGACGAGCCCTACCTGGCCGAGGCCGTCCGTGACGGTCTGCGGCTGGAGGCCATCGCCGCCGACATCGCCGGCGACGGCGACTCCGCCCTGGAACTGCTCGGCGTCAACTCCTACGACCTCGCGATCCTCGACCGCGACATCCCCGGCCCCTCCGGCGACGAGGTCGCCCGCCACATCGTCGCCTCCGGCAGCGGCATCCCGATCCTCATGCTCACCGCTGCCGACCGGATCGACGACAAGGCGTCCGGGTTCGGGCTCGGCGCCGACGACTACCTCACCAAGCCGTTCGAACTGCGCGAGCTCGTCCTGCGGCTGCGGGCGCTCGACCGCAGGCGCGCGTACGCCCGGCCCCCGGTCCGCGAGCTCGCGGGCCTGCGGCTCGACCCCTTCCGGCGGGAGGTCTTCCGCAACGGGCGCTACGTCGCGCTCACCCGCAAGCAGTTCGCCGTGCTGGAGGTCCTCGTCGCCGCCGAGGGCGGGGTCGTGAGCGCCGAAGAACTGTTGGAACGGGCCTGGGACGAGAACGCGGACCCCCTCACCAACGCCGTGCGCATCACCGTCTCGGCCCTGCGCAAGCGGCTCGGCGAACCGTGGATCATCGCCACGGTGCCCGGCGTCGGCTACCGCATCGACACCCAACCGGAGACCGTGCACGAGGGAGCCGACCGTGGATAGAGCGCCCGGGTTGAGCGTTCGCTCCAAACTCGCCCTCAGCTACGCCGGGTTCCTCATGGTCGCCGGCGTCCTGCTGCTCGCGGCGGTGTGGCTGTTCCTCCTGCGGTACGTCCCCGATCGGGCCCTCGTCGTCTCCGCGGACACGCCCACCCCCGGTGTCTTTCCCATCCGGTCCAACCTCCTGCGCGTTTTCGCTCCGAGGGCGGCTGCCGTACTCGCGCTCCTGCTGGTGATCGGCCTCGTGGGAGGGTGGATCCTCGCCGGTCGGATGCTCGCACCGCTCACCCGGATCACGGATGCGGCGCGGACGGCCGGGAACCGGTCGCTGTCCCACCGGATCCACATGAAGGGCCGACAGGACGAGTTCCGCGAACTCTCCGACGCGTTCGACTCGATGCTCGAACAACTGGAGTCCCACGTGGCCGAGCAGCAGAGGTTCGCCGCGAACGCCTCCCACGAGCTGCGCACCCCGCTCGCCATCTCCCGGACGCTCCTCGAGGTCGCCCGCAAGGACCCGACGCAGGACCGGGGCGAACTCATCGAACGCCTGCACGCCGTCAATACGCGGGCGATCGACCTCACCGAGGCCCTCCTGCTCCTCAGCCACGGCGACCGCGCGGACTTCGCCCGCGAGAGCGTCGACCTCTCGCTCCTCGCCGAGGAAGCCGCCGAAACCCTGCTCCCCCTCGCCGAGCAGCGCCGGATCACCCTCGACGTCACCGGTGGGCCGGCCCGGACCGACGGCTCCGCGGAGCTCCTGCTGCGGATGGTGACGAACCTCGTCCAGAACGCCATCGTCCACAACCTCCCCACCGGCGGGACCGTGACGGTCCACACCGAGGAGCACGGCGACGCGAGCATGCTGCGGGTCGAGAACACGGGCCCCCGGCTCCCACCGGAACTGGTCCCGACGCTCACCGAACCCTTCCGCCGCGCGACCGAGCGCGTACGCACGGACGAGCACGCCGGGGTCGGCCTCGGCCTGGCCATCGTGCACAGCATCGTCCGCGCCCACGCCGGGACCCTCGACCTCGTCCCGCGCCCCACCGGCGGTCTCCTCGTCACGGTCCGGCTCCCGCGTACGCGGCGGGCAACGCCCGTACGCGGTGGAGCAGCCGTCTAGCGAAGGCGTACGAGTTTCGTGCCGAGGGACGGTGCGGACAGGTCCGTCTGGAGTGCCACGGGGACCGTCGGGGCGCCCGGCCCGGTCCCGATGGTCAGCACCCCGATCTCGGTGCCGGCGGGCGCCTCCGCGGGGAGTCCCTTGTCTCCGACGGCCAGAGTCAGCTCGAGCCGCTGACCCGGCACGGCCACGGCGGCCGTGTCCCGCGTGGCCACCACCGGGGTCCGGGTCCCGAGCCCGTCGTCCACGTAGCCGACGACCTGGCCCTTCTTGACCGCGCCGGCCGAGGTCAGTGCGGCGCGGACGGCCTCGATGACCTTCTTGCTGTTCTGCTTGACCAGTTTCAGGCTGTTGGCGCCGTCGGGGTCGGCGCCGGTGACGTGCTGGTCGAGCATCGTGCCGAGGATCAGCGGGGTCTTGTCGCCCACCGTCTTGTACGCCGCCCACATCAGCGCGCCGCCGGCCGGGGAGCTGGATCCGGTCTTGATGCCCTTGATGCTGAGTCCTGCGATGAGCAGGTCGTCGTTGTTGTTGATGAGCGGGTCCCGCAGGCCCGGGATCGTGGCGTTGGGAAGCTGGACGATCGCCCGGAACGCGTCGAACTTCATGACCTCCTCGGCCAGTTTCAGCTGATCGACGGCGGTGCTCACGGTCTTGGCGTCGAGCCCGCTCGGGTCGGTGTACGTGGTCGAGGTCATGCCGAGCGCCTTGGCCTCGGCGTTCATCTTCTCCACGAACGCGGCCTCGGAGTCGCTTCCGGTGTCCCAACGGGCCAGCAGTCGGGCGATGTTGTTGCCCGAAGGGATCATCAGCATCTTCAGCATGTTCTGCTGCGAGAAACGGGTGCCGACCGTCAGACCGGTGATGCGCGATTCGCTCGAAGAGGTGCCGTCCGCGACAGCCTTGGCGTCGACCTCGATCTGCGGGCCGTCCTCGTCCTTTTTCAGCGGGTGGTTCTTGAGGATCACGTAGGCCGTCATGACCTTGGCGACGCTGGCCGTCGGCACGGGCTTCTGCTCACCGAAGGTCCCGACGTCGCCCGCGCCGCCGATCCGTACGGCGGCCTGCCCCTTCTCCGGCCAGGGCACGTCGAACCGGCCGTCGAGGGTGACGGAGGACGCGGCGCCCTCACTGCTGAGAACGGCGTCGGGCAGCGGCCGCAACGCCTGTACGACGGCCAGTACGGCGACCAGCAGGAGCAGCAGGGGCACCCAGATCCGAACCCGCCGGGCGACCGTCCGACCGGGGGTCTCGGGCGGCGGCGGGGTATTGGTGAGCTGTGCGAGCAGATCCAGCGCGGGCAAGGGCTGCTCGGTGGTCCCCTCGGGCGCGAGGCCGGCCCCCTGCGCGGGGGCTCCGCCCGGAGCCCTTCCCGAGGCGGGAGCCCCTCCCGAAACGGGAGCCCCGCCCGGAACGGGGACGACCCCCGGAGCCGGATCCGCTCCGGGAGCCAGGGCAGTTCCCGGAGCCGAGACGGGCCCCGGAGCCGGAGCAGTTCCCGGAGCCGCCGTCGCCCAGGCCGGGGCGGCTGCCGGAGTCGGGACGGGCCCCGAAGTCTGGCCGGGCACGGTTCCCGGAGCCGGGGAGTACGCCGCCGGCACGGCCGGTGCCGGCCGCACGGGGGCGGGCACTGGCGCAAGCGCCCACGCCGGCACCCGCGCCGACGGCGACGGCGACGGCGCCTCGTCCAATGGCTTGAGCGCGACGAACTGACTCGTCCTCTCGGAGTCCGACTCAGGACGGAGAGCGGGACGGGTGTCAGGACCGGTCACCGTGCTCGAGTCCGGCCAGGGGACCGCGCCCGACCCCGGCAACGGAACCGACTCCGAACCCGACTCCGCGTCCGGCCGCGACACCGGGTCCAGGTCGGGCGAGACCTGGACGACCTCCTCCGGAACTACGCGCGGCTCCGATCCGGACTCCCGATCCGGCCCCGACACGGGACCCGAGCCGGCCGCGCCCGCGGACTCGGCCGCAGGCACAGGCTCGGCACCGACCGCAAGCGCGGACACGGCCAAAGAGCCAGGCACGGCCTTCGCCTCAGACTCGACATCGACCGCAGACGCGGACACGGCCCAAGACCCGGGCACGGCCTTGGCCTCAGGATCGGGCTCGACCTCGGCCACAGACTCCGCCCCAGTCGCTGCTTCGTGACCGGACGCGTTCCCAGGCTCGGCCCCGGACACGGACACGTGCGCGGGCTTGACCTTGGCCGGAGGCACGGCCCCGGGCCCTGATGCCGACGCAGTCCCGGGCTCGGAAGCGGACGCAGTAAGAGGCCGGCCGCCGCCAGACGCGGATACGGACGCGGCCGAAAGTGCGGGAACGTCCTCGGCCGTGCCCGCAGACGGGGATTCGGGAGCGGACGCCGTCGCAGGCACGGCCCGTGCCGACGGCACGGGCTCGGCCCCAGGCGCGGCAATGCCCCCGACCGCAGGCTCTGCCCCAGGTGCGGATTCGGGATCGGACGCAACCTCAGCATCGCTGCCAGACCCGTGCACGGCCGCAGCCTCGGACGCGGGCTCGGACGCGGACCCGGACGCGGGCTCAGACGCGGGCTCAGACGCAGGCCCAGACGCGGGCTCAGACGCAGACCGGGCCGCGGGCTCGGACGCAGACACGGACCCGGACCCGGACCCGGACCCGGACTCAGAAGCGTCCACAGCCGCAGCATCGGGCGCGGCCGTCGTCGCCCCGGGGACGGCCCTCGGCGCCGGCACCGTGCGCAGCTGCGGACCCGGCTCGGGCTGCGGGCCCGGTCCGAGTGCGGTGCGCTGGGCGGGAGTCGGTGTCTGCGCGGCGTGCGGTCCGGGCGTCCTTCCCGGGTGCTCGTCCTTCGTCGCGCCGGGCGTCTCGCCCTCGACCGGTACCGCCGTCATGCCGTACACCGCCTTGCTCGTGCCGTTCTGGATCAGCCGCCAGTCTCCGCGGCGCATATGCGCAGGTGATGCGTACTGCATGACCAATTGGTCACAATCCGTCCGGCCGGGCCCGGGCCGGGACCCGTCATCAAACGATCATCAAACGATCACGACCCCATCATGAGCGCCCCGAAGGATCGGCCTTCCTCCCGCACAACGCACCACCCAGGAACCGGCACCGCTCATGCACCCCTCCAACCCCGACCAGCCGGCTCCGTCGAGGCGACGCCTCCTCGCCGGCGGCGGCGCCCTGTTCCTCACCGCGACCGCCGCTTCCCTGCTGGCCGCCCGTCCCGGCGGTTCCGGACGGAGCGACGACGACCGCGGGCGGGCGGCGGTACTGTCCGGGGCCTCGCCCACCGCCTCCCCCGCCTCCGGATGGATGCCCGGGGTGACGAGGATCCCCCTGGAGCGCAACTTCGTCCGCGGCGACCGCGACGCGCAGCGCGGGCTCGTGCTCCATGTCCAGGAGGGCGAGGGGTCGTTGTACGAGCGGTTCAACACCCCCGGGATCAAGACCTCCTCGCACTTCTGGGTCTCCCGGGACGGGGAGACGGAGCAGTATGTGTCCGTCCTGGACCGGGCCTGGGCGCAGAGGGAGGGCAACGGGTCGTGGGCCTCGGTCGAGACCTCCGGTTTCGCCACCCGGTCGCTCACGGAGGCACAGGTCGACGCCGTCGCCCGGATCCACGCCTGGGGCGCCGGCTCGCACGGCTGGCCGACGGCCGTCAGCGAGCACCCGGACCAGCCGGGTCTGGGCGTCCACGCCATGGGCGGCGCCGCGTGGGGCGGCCACGCATGCCCCGGCACCCTCCGGTCCGGCCAACGCGCCGAGATCATCCGCCGGGTGCGCGAGCGCCTGTCCGCCGGGATCCCGGGCGAGGGACCCGGTCCGAGCAACGATGCGACTCGGCGATAGCCTGCGTCACCATGACACGCGCCTGGAAATTGCCCGTACGGCTTGTGCTCTGCGGCTCGGCCGTCGCGGCAGTGCTGACGTTCACGGGCAGCCCCGCCACAGCAGCGGCCGTCCTGCTGATGTTTCTGGTGCTCGCGGGCGTGCACTCCCCCCTCGTCTTCCCCAGGCCGGTCACCGCGGTGGAGGCGCAGCGCCGCAGCGCGGCCGACGGCCGGCCGGTCGTCTTGTGGCGGCCGGGCTGTACGTACTGCATACGCCTACGCATCAGGCTCGGCCGCAGCGCCCGCCAACTGCACTGGGTCGACATCTGGCGCGACCCGGCGGGAGCCGCGGCAGCAAGGGACGCCAACCACGGCAACGAGACGGTACCCACGGTCATCGTGGCCGGCCGGCCCCACACCAACCCCGATCCCGCATGGGTGCGCGCACAGCTTTCCCCGCCCGTGTGATCCGTGATCAGGGGGTGAGGGACCGGCTAAGCGGGCGGGTGCAGGGCCAGGAGGGCCGAGCGGTGGGAGACCCAGCCCAGGAGGTGGAGCCGTTCCTCGTCGAGGACCGGGAGTCCGTCGCCCTCGCTCGCGGCGAGCAGCGGCAGCGCCTCCTGGAGGGACTGGCCGGCGAGCAGGACCGGCGGGTAGTCCCGTAGCGCCTCGACGGGCGTGGTCTCGGGGAGGCCTGCGTGCAGGGCCCGGGAGAGGGCGGGAGCTCCGGCCGAACCCGCGTAGTGGCCGTGCCGGTCGACGAGCGGGAGGCGGCCGGTGTCCGCCTCGATCATCGCCATGATCGCCTCGCGCAGGCCGGTGTCGGGTGCGAGCGCGGGCGGCGGTGGTCCCATGGCGGTCCGGACCTCGATCGCCGCCGGGCCGGTCAGGTCCAAGTCGACCCCGCGGCGGCGGAGTTTGGTCGTGTAGACGGTGTCCCTGCTGAGCGCGTGGCTGACTCCGGTGGCGACGGCGACGGCAACCATCAGCGGCAGGATGATGCCGTACTCGCCGGTCAGTTCGTAGATGATGACGACGGCGGTGATCGGCGCGCGGGCCGAACCGGCGAAGACCGCGCCCATCCCGATGACGGCGTACGTCATGGCCGGACCGGTGACTCCGGGGGCCAGGTGGTCCATCGTCTGCCCGAAGGCGCTGCCGAGCATGGCGCCGACGAAGAGGCTGGGGGCGAAGACGCCTCCCGAGCCGCCGATCCCGATGGTGACGCTGCACGCGATGATCTTGCCGACGAGCAGGACGAGCAGGAACCCGATCGCGTACCCGCCCACCGCGGCCTTGCCGAGCACCGGGTAGCCGACCCCGTACATCTCGGGCAGTGCCAGCAGGATCGCGCCCAGCACGATCCCGCCGGCCGCCGGGCGCAGCCACTCCGGGCCGTGCCAGACGGAGTCGCAGAGGTCTTCCACCCCGTAGAGCACCTTGGTGAAGAGCACCCCGACGGCACCGGCCACCGCGCCGAGCAGTACGTACAGGGCGTACGCGGCCAGGTGGCCGGCGCTCACCGGCGCCAGGTCCAGGAACCGTTCGTCGCCGAGGGCCGCACGTCCGATCACGCTGGCGGTGACCGCGGAGACGGCCACCAGGCCGAAGGCGCGGGCCGTGAAATCGCGCAGGATCAGTTCCATCGCGAAGAAGACGCCGGCCAGCGGGGCGTTGAAGGTGGCGGCGATGCCACCGGCCGCTCCGCAGGCGACCAGCAGCCGCATCCGTTCCTCGCGGACGCGCAGGAGGGATCCGGCGGTGGAGCCGAGGGCGGCCCCGATCTGGACGATGGGCCCTTCGCGGCCCACGGAACCGCCGCCGCCGATACACAGCGCGGACGCGAGCGATTTCACCACCGCGACCCGGGGCGGGATCCGGCCACCCTGGCGGGCGACCGCGTACATCACCTCGGGGACCCCGTGGCCGCGCGCCTCCTTGGCGAAGCGGTAGACGAGCGGTCCGTAGAGCGCGCCCGCGACCACGGGCGCGAGCAGGACGAAGTACGGGCCGAGCCAGGGCACGTAGGGGTTGTCCGCGTGGCCGGCGGAGGAGTAGTCGTCGTGGCCGGACAGCGCCCGGGTGAAGACCTCGATCAACCAGCGGAAGCCCACCGCGCCCAGTCCCGATCCGGCGCCCACGAGTACCGCGGGCAGCAGCATCGCGGCCTGGGTGCGGTTCAGCGCGTCCCGTGCAGCGTCCGCCGTGAACGGACCCATCTCCACTCCTCAGGAACCGATCCACTGCCGATCGCGCGCCCCGGCCCCTGACCACGATCCCCCGGACCCCCATCCAACGGGCCGCCCCGCGCCAGGACCCGGAGGCGGGCCGGAGGTACACCCGCCCGGCGTAGGGCCCGTCGCGGGTCCGTCGGGGAGGGTCCGACGCCTGGCCGAAGGCCGACCCCCGTCCGTTCCCGGTCCCGTACAGTCCGTGCTGCCGCCGGCCCGGCGCGGGCGGAAGCCGGCCACGGACGGGCGACCCACGGGCGACCGACGAACGGACCAACAGGGGGAACAGCGATGGCCATCGAAGCCGGTCCCGTGGGGCGCCTCGGTCCCCCGGTCCCCGAGCTGGACCCTTCCGTCGTGGAGCGGTGGAGCGCGGGGGGAGGCCAGCTCGTCGAGCTGCTGTCCGAGGTGTGCGGCCGGCTCGGCGGGGTCGGCGCGTTCCGGCTCGGGGACGGTGCTACCGGCGGCCGGCCGACCGTGCTGGTCACCGGTCCGGAGGCGATCCAGCACGTGCTGGCCCTGCATCCGCAGCGCTACGTCAAACGCTCGCACCGCGCCCGGCTGCTGGTCGGCGAGGGCGTGCTCTCCGCGACCGGCGAGGCGTGGAAGCGTCAACGCAGGCTCCTGCAGTCCCAGTTCACGGGGACCGGGATGCGCCGCTACGAGCAGCGGATCGCCGGGGCCGCCCGGATCGCCGCCGGTCGCTGGGCCGCGTACGCCCGTACCGGGGAGGTCTTCGATGTCGGCGAGGAGATGCGGCGCTTCGCCCTCGACACCATCTGGCGCACCCTGACCGGGCACCCGCTGGACGCGGACACCGACCGCGAACTGGGCTCCGTGGCGGCCGTGGTGGCGGCGCTGCCGACGCTGCCCGCCGATTCCGCGGACGCCGGGGAAGCGGTCGCTGCGGATCTGGCCAGGATCGACGCCGTGGCCCACCACGCCATCGCCGCCGCCCGCCGGGGGTCGGCGGGCCCCGACGGGCCGGGGCTGCTGCACCTGCTGGTGGAGGCGTCCACCGAACGGCCGGAGTACACCGACCGGTTGATCCGCGACGAGCTGGTCACGCTGCTGGTCGCCGGGCACGAGACCACGGCCACCACGCTGACCTGGCTGTACCTGCTCCTCGACCGCCATCCTGAGGCCCGCGAGTGGGCCCTCGCGGCGGGCGGCGAGGGCTCGGCGGAGCGCCGGGAGGCGATCCAGGCCCTGGTCAACGAGACCTTGCGGCTGTACCCGTCGGCCTGGATCCTGCCCCGGCACGCCGTCGAGGACGACGTGCTGGCCGGCTACGCCGTCGAGGCGGGCACCGACGTGGTCGTCTGCCCGTACCTCGCACACCGCGACCCGGTGCTGTGGCCCGATCCCGAGCGCTTCGACCCGCTGCGCTTCACCGCACCGGGCGGTCGGCCGTCCGTCCCGGGCGGGTACGTGCCCTTCGGCATCGGCCCCCGCGCCTGTCTCGGGCTGCAGTTCGCGCTGCGCGAGTCGACGGTGTTGCTGGAACACCTGCTACCGGCCCACGTGCCGGCCTTCCGGTCCGTTCCGGACGGGGCCGCCTACAGCATCACGGTCCGGCCCGACGGTCCGACGCCGGCCACGCTCGCAGCTCGCCCCGACCTAGGCGCCTGAGGAATCCCGCCACGGTCACCGGACCGGTGGCGGCCGGCGGTGGGGTGGGGCCGGGGAGGAGCGGTGTGCCGGTCCCGGAGCCAGTGCTTCAGACCCTGCGGGCGCGCCACAGCGCGCCGGCCAGGACACCCGCGATGAGCAGCAGGCCCGCGCCGGTGCCGCCCAGGCCCGCGCGGAGCCCCTCGGGGACGTACGAGCACGCCAGCCGGTCGGCGCCGCCGGAGCCCAGGGGGACGCCGAGCAGGCCCTGGTACGAGACCGGGGCGCGGGCCGGGCCGCCGTCGACCGAGCAGTTCCAGCCGGGGGACGCCGTGGTGGCGACCACCGCCGTGCCGGTCGAGCCCTTGGGGAGCCGGGCCTCGATGGTGTGTCCGCCGACCGTGACGCCGGTGGCCGCGCCCGCCTTCAGCCCGGCCACCGCCGCGTCGAAGGCGGCCTGGTCCAGACAGCCGAGCGCGTCGGGCGGCAGGACCTGGCCGTCCTTCGGGGTGCGCACGGAGAAGGTGAAGCGGCCGTCGGCCGCCGCCGTGCCCAGTTCCCTGACCGGGGCGCTGACCGCGGGCGGCCTGCCGGAGAAGCTCTCGAGCCGGCCGCCGGCCTCGGCCCGGGCGGTCGCGTACAGGTCGGGCGCGTGGAGGAAGGCGCGGGCCCCCGGGGCGCACCGCCCCGTGAACGCGGTCCAGCTCTCCGGTCCCTCGTTCTCGGCCCTGGTCAGGGCGAAGCCCGGCCCGGCCTCCGGTGCCGGTGCCGCTGCGGCGGGCCCGTCGGCGCGGGTGAGGGCGGGGACGGTGTAGACCCTGGCGCCGAGTGCGGCCTGGCGCCGGGCCCAGACGGAGCCCACGGGAGCCCCGTAGGTCTGCTCGCTGCCCGGTGCCCGGAGGGTGACCAGGGGCGGGGCGGGCAGGGTGCGGACGGTGACGCCGTCCTCGCCGACCGGTTCGAGGACGGTGCCGATGCCGAGCAGGGCCCGCAGCACCGGGTCTTCCGCGGGCCACAGGTGACGGCCGCCCATGGCCTGGCCCAGGCCGAGGCCGCGCAGTCCGCGCGCGGTCTCCACGCTCACGTAGCTGCTGTAGTAGGCGCCGCCCTGGCCGCCGACCAGCATCGTGTCGTTGTTGGTGACGAAGACGCCGGGTCCGGCGTCGGCCCGGGTGGCGGGCCAGTTCCTGTGCGCGTCCAGGGCCTGCCGGGCGCCCTTGCCGAGCTCGGTCATGGTCTGGGCGCGTACGGGGCCGCGCCGGCGGGGGTCGTCGGCGACGGAGTTGCCGTAGACGGAGTACACGGTGCCGGCGAAGACCGAGACGGCCAGCAGCAGCATGACGCCGATGCGGGCGGGGCGGCGCAGTCCGCGTGCGTAGAACAGCAGCAGGGCCGTGGTGACGGCGCCGCCGATGAGGACGCCCGTGAGGGCTTGTCCGTTGACCGGCGGAAGGTCGTAGGTGGCTGCGACGAGCAGGGCCAGCAGGCTCGCACCGCCGAGCAGGGCCCGGGGTCGGGGCATGTGGGCGAGGCAGATCCAGGCGGCCATCGCCAGCATGCCGCTGAGGACGAAGGACTCGCGGAAGGGGGCGCCGTGCGGGAGGGCCCCGCCCTGCCAGAGCTTGGCGGTGGGGGTGAGGACGAAGGAGACCCCGGTCAGCAGCAAGAGCGAGAACCAGGCGAGGCGTTCGCGGCCGCGCACCTTCGACTGGAAGGGCAGGGTCAGGACGAGGAGGAGGACGAGCACCCCTGCGTAGACGTTCGGCGCGGGGCGGACGGGGTGGGTGCCCGGTATGAGCATCGAGAGGAAGGTCAGCGGATCGGTGTTGACGCTGACCACGTACAGCTCGGTGGGCTGGGCCCGCCGGTTGGCCAAGGCGCACACCAGGATGGCGGGGGCTGCGAGGAGCAGTCCGGTGCCGGTCATGGTGGCGGCCCGCCACAGGGCCCGGCCGCGGGTGCGCCAGTCGGTGTCGGCGAGCAGGAGCCGTACGAGGAAGACGAGCGCGGTGGCCGTGGTGGCCATGGCGGCGGTGTAGAAGTTGGCGAACCAGCACAGGGCGACGAGGAGGCTGCCGAGGACCCAGCGGCGGCCGGTCAGACACCAGTCGGCGGCTATCCCGAGCAGGGGTATCGCGACCAGGCCCCAGGTCCACATCGGGACGACGGTGCCCTCGGCGACTCCCCAGCCGCAGACGGCGTAGCCGACGGAGAGCAGCGCGCGCAGCCAGGGCGAGCCGGGGCGCAGGCGCCCCAGGTACACGGTCATCAGCGCGGCGGCGAGGCCCATGCTGCAGAGGCTGACGAGGTAGACGGAGAGTTCGGCGTGCTGGCGGGGCAGGAGGCCGGCCAGCAGGGAGAACGGATTGGAGAGGTAGGTGAAGAAGTCACCGAGGAATCCGACGCCGTACCCGCTCTGCCAGTTGAAGAGCAGATCTCCCTGGGCGTTGCCGTGCTGGAGGTCCCAGAGGTGGGTGTGGAACGGCACGTATTGGTGGCGCAAGTCGTTGTCGGCGCGCGGGACGGGGCCGAAAGGGTAGACCCCGCGCGTGGCGAGACCGGCGCTGTAAGCCGCCATGGATATGAGCGCGGCCACGAGAGCGGAAAGGAATGCGGAATTCCGCTTGACCCCGCCCACCTGGGACGCGACCTGTCTGCGGCCTCCCCTGGAGAGGCGTTTTCCGGCAGGCGGGAGCGAAGTGGCGGTCATGTGTGGCAAACCCTCGTGCGTGGCTAATCGGCCACTCAGGGGCCGCCTATTCCCGCACCCTATGTACACCGCCGAAGAATTCACGCACCCGACGCACGAATATGATCGCAATCACGGGAAGGTCCGGTCCAAGCAGCATAAAAAATGGACAATCGTCCACTTTTTGCTCGGCCCGCCCTCGGGGAGCGGCCGGGCCGGGGTGCCGGAACCACCGGATCCCGTAGGCTCGTCGGATGGCAAAGTACTTCGACGTACACCCCGACAACCCCCAGCCCCGCACCATCGGCAGCATCGCCGACGGCATCCGCGCCGGAGGACTCGTCGCCTACCCGACGGACTCCTGCTACGCGCTGGGCGCCCAGCTGGGCAACCGTGAGGGTGTGGACCGGATCCGGTCCATCCGGCAGCTCGACGACCGCCACCACTTCACCCTGGTGTGCGAGAACTTCGCGCAGCTCGGCCAGTTCGTCATCATCGACAACGACGTCTTCCGCGCGATCAAGGCGTCCACCCCCGGCAGCTACACCTTCATCCTTCCGGCGACGAAGGAAGTGCCGCGCCAGCTCCAGCACCCGAAGAAGAAGACGGTGGGCGTACGCATCCCCGACCACGTCGTGGTCCAGGCGCTGCTGGCCGAGCTCGGCGAGCCGCTGCTGTCGAGCACGCTGCTCCTGCCCGACGAGGCGGAGCCGATGACGCAGGGCTGGGAGATCAAGGACCGGCTCGACCACGTCGTGGACATGGTGGTCGACTCGGGCGAATGCGGGACGCTGCCGACGACGGTCATCGACTTCTCCAGCGGCGAGGCCGAGATCGTCCGGCGGGGCGCCGGAGACACCTCCCGCTTCGAGTAGCGTCCTCCGTCGGGCGGCGGGAGCGGCGGGAAGGCCGGTGCTTCCCGCCGCCCGAACGGCGTGTCAGGTGCGCGGGTGCAGGACGGGCTTGAGGCCGTAGTCGAGCTCGGAGCCGTCCACGAGGAGGGCTTCCACCGTTCGGGTGGCCGGGTCGATGTCCGCCACCATCCCGTCACCCGAGTAGCGGGGGTAGCCGGAGGCGCCGTTCTGGCCGGTCGCTGCCACGACGGCCGAGCGGACGGCGTCGTCGGCCGACCCCTCCACCACGTGCTCGGGCACCAGCAGGATCTCGAAGGTCTGCGGTTCGGTACTCATCCCCCGACGCTAACCGGCTCCCGCCGATCATGCCGTCCGGCGCCGCCGTCGATGAGCCCCTGGAGTCCGGGGGCGTACAGGTCCGCCAGTCGCCCGGGCGGCGTACGGGTACCCGCGCCATCGGGCCGGTGCAGACTCAGCGTCGCCCCCAGACCCAGCAGCTGGCCCGCGATCAGCTCGGCGCGCAGCTCCCGGTCGGCGCCGGTGAGGAGGGCGGCCAGGCGCGCGGTGACCTGTTCGCGGAAGCGTTCCCGCAGCAGGGTGCGCTCGTCGTCGATGCCCAGGGAGAAGACCACCCGCAGCAGCGGGTCCCCGCGGAGCTCGTCGCGCAACCGGACCGTGGTCAGGACGAGGTGACGGCCCAGTACGGCCGGCTCCGCCGCGAACAGGGCGTCCGCGGCCGGCTGGAAGTCGGCGACCGTGTTGAACAGCCCCTCCTTGCTGCCGAACCGCTTCACGATCAGCGACGGGCTGACGCCGGCATCGGCCGCGATGCCGCGCAGGGTGACCTCGGCGTAGGGGCGCAGGGTGAAGGCCCTGCGGGCGGCGCGCACGATGGCGTCGCGGCCCGACTCCTCGGCGGTGCTCATAGGCCCTCCCTGACCGCGGGCGCGGACTTCGTCACCCCGACCGTACCGGCCTGCGCGGGCGCCGCCGGCCTGCCCGCCGGCAGGCAGAGGGCCGCCGCCAGCGCGGCGAGCGCGGCGCCGGCCGCGATCAGGAAGACCAGCAGGTACGCGTGCAGGGTGGGGACGCTGCGCCCGTCCGCCAGGAACGTGACCCGGGCGAGCACGGCCGCGACGACGGCGCTGCAACAGGCTTGGCCGACGGAGCGCATCAGGGTGTTGAGGCCGTTCGCGGCGCCCGTTTCGGTCACGGGGACGGCGCGCATGACGAGCGCGGGCAGCGCCGAGTAGGCGAGGGCGGTACCGCAGGCGACCACCGTGGCACCGGCCACGATCAGCCAGAGGGCGTGACTGGTGAAGAACCGGACCACGTAGCCGAGGGTCATGACCGCCGCGCCGAGGGCCAGTGCGGTCCGGGGACCGTGGGCGGCGGAGAGCCGCGCCGACACCGGGGACAGCGCGACCATGGCCAGGCCCCCGGGCAGCAGGCACAGGCCGCTCACCACGAGGGAGGCGCCGAGCCCGTACCCGGTGCTCGTCGGCTCCTGCACCAACTGGGCGGTGACCAGGGAGTTCGCGTAGAAGGCGAAGCCTACGAGCAGGGCCGCGAGGTTGGTGAGCAGGACGGCGGGGCGCGCCGAGACGCGGAGGTCGACCATCGGGGAGGCGGTGCGCAGCTCGTGGCGTCCCCAGAGGGCTCCGACGGCCAGGGCGGTGGCGAACAGCGCGAGCGTGGGCGGGGCGGTCCAGCCCCAGTCCGCGCCCTGGGTGATCGCGAGGAGCAGGGCCACGAGCGTGGCGGCGAGGCCGAGGGTGCCCGGTACGTCGAACCGGCCCGAGGTGCGCGTCGGGGACTCCGGGACGGTCCACAGGACGAGGAGGACGTCCAGCAGACCGAGGGCGGCCGAGGCCCAGAACATGGTGTGCCAGTCGAAGTTCTCGACGACGAGGGCCGCCGCGGGGAGGCCGATCGCGGCGCCGATCCCGAGGGTGGAGCTCATGAGGGCGATGGACGGCAGGACGCGTTCCGGGGGGAGTTCGTCGCGGATGATGCTGATGCCGAGCGGGATGACGGCGAGCGCGGTGCCCTGGAGGGCGCGGCCCGTGATCAGCACGGCGATGTCCGAGGTGACCGCGCACAGCACGGACCCGGCGGTGAGGACGCCGAGCGAGGCGAGGAGCACGCGGCGTTTGCCGTACATGTCGCCGACCCGGCCGAGTACGGGGGTGCAGACGGCGCCGGTGAGCAGGGTGACGGTGACGAGCCAGCCCGCGGCGGCGCGGCTGCTGCCCGTCAGGTCCGGGACGTGCGGCAGCAGGGGGACGACCAGGGTCTGCATGACGGCCACGATCGCCCCGCAGAAGGCGAGGACGGCGACCATCGGGCGAGGGCGAGGCCGGGGGCGGGGGTGCGTCTTGGTGGGCATACGGCTCCCGGACACTGGCCCGACGGAAGGGTGCACACGCGTTCACCCCCAGGGTAAACGCGTGTGCACCCCCCTGTCCGCCCTTCGGGGGCACCGGGTTCCGGCCGCTTCGAGACGGCCGGCCCGTGCGCTGTCTACCCGCGGCGCGCGCCGTCCCCCGGCCCGGCCGCCTCGTCCGCGGGCGCCGAGGGGTGGCGCAGCAGACCGCGCGCCCACCGTTCGTTGAGGCCCGCGAGGAAGCCGATGGCCCCCCAGAAGAACCAGGTCTTGACCAGGGCCCCGTGCCCGTCGGCAGAGAGCGGGCCGGGCCCGCACAGTTCGATCGGGGAGGCCGGCGGGGCGAGGAGGGTGAGGATCCCGCCGGCGACGAGGAGGTAGAGGGCGGTGGCCAGGAACCACCCCACCACCACCCGGTACCAGCCCTCTTGGCGCAGCGCGCGGGACAGCTGGACCGGATCCACGGCCGGGCCGGCCCCGCCCGGACCGTCGCGGATGACCGGACCGTCGCGGACGAGCTGCCGGGGATCGCGCAGTCGGACGATGACGCTGAAGACCGCGCCCATCGCGCCGCCGGCGAAGCACACCAGGGCGCCCGCCAGGGCCAGCTGCTCCTGGCAGCCGAGGCCCACGCCGAAGAGCCTGGGCACCCACTCCCCCAGCGCGAAGACCACGAGCAGGATCACCGGGCTGATCACGATCCCGCACGTCAGTCCGGTGTTCAGGCCGCGCGCCCCGGCGGTGGCCGTATCGGCCTCCAGCCGCGTTGCGGCCAGCGCGACGGCCGTCTCCAGCCGGGCCACGTCCGCCCCCCGGGCCACGGCGCGCAGGGCGCGGAGCAGTTCCTCGGTGACCGCGACGCGCGTCCGCCGTTCGAAGGCCCGCTGCGCGGCCGTGTGCAGGCCGTCGAGGCGGAGCATCAGCTCCGGTTCGGCGCACCACAGTTCCCGCAGCCGCTCCGGATCGATGCCGGGCACCTCTTCGAGTGCCCGTATTTCCCCGTCGGCCGCGCCGTCGAACCACTCGCGCGCATCGCGCAGCATCGGCTTCCCCTCTTCGCACAGCAGTTGTACCCGCCTTCGCCGCGCGAGGATAGCCGCCGGCCCGGCGGATCGCCGCCTTCAGTCCGCGGGGCCTACCTTCTGCGTGGACACCCTGCCCGGCGGCTCGCCGCTGCCGAACGCGCGGAAGAGGGCGTGGAGCAGGACGGCGGTGAGCGTGCCGGCCACCACCCCGCTGCCGAGGACGGTCCGGGCCCAGGTGGGGAACCCCTGGTAGAGGTCGGGGGCCACCACCGGCAGCAGTCCGGCGGTGAGGGCCAGCGCGATCACGCTGGAGCCTCCGCCGGCTCCGGGCGCCGTCCGGCCGAGCATGTCGACGCCCATCACCGCGATGATCCCGTAGATCACGAGGGCGGATCCGCCCACGACGGGTGCGGGGACCGCGGCGATCAGCCGGGAGACGGGTGCCAGCAGGCCGACGGCGATGAGCAGCACGCCCGCGCCGGCGGTCACGAAGCGGCTGCGGACCCCGGTGAGCCGTCCGATGCCGATGTTCTCGGCGCTCGTGACCATCAGCGAGGTGCCGAACAGTCCGCCGAACACCGAGATCAGTGCGTCGGCCCGGGCCACCCGGGGCACATCGCGTCCGGGGTCGCTCTCGCGCCCCACGGTCTCGCTGTTCAGGACGGTCTGCCCGGTGATCTCCGCGAGGGTGGTCAGGCTGAAGACGAGGAGGGGCAGCGCGGCGAGCACGTCGAAGTGCGGTGCGCCGTACGGGAGGAGGTGCGGGAGGGTCAGGCTCCCGCCGGCTCCGCCCACGGGAGCGAGGTGACCGAGGCCGGTCGTGAGCGCGATGAGGGTGCCCGCGCCCATGCCGAGGAGCACGGCGGTCTGCCGCCAGATCCCGCGCAGCACCATGAGGAAGAGCACGGTGCAGCCGATGGTGGCGCCGGCCAGCACGACGGCCGAGGGCGCGGCGTACCCGGGGCTCCCCGGGCGGCCGGTGACCAGCTGGGCGGCGACCCGGATCATGGCGATCCCGATGAGCAGCACGGTGGTGCCCATGACCAGGGGCGGGAAGAGCCGTACGACTTTCGCGTAGAAGGGCAGCACGGCGAAGAGCAGCGCCGCGGCGAGGAGCACCGAGCCGGTCGCGGTCGCGGGGCCGTGGTCCTTGGCTATCTGGAGGAAGAGCGCGGTCGCCGCCCCGCCGGGGAGCATGACGAACGGCAGCCGGGCCCCGAACCGCCACACCCCGAGGGACTGGAGGAGGGTGCCCGCACCGCAGAGCACGAGGGTGGCGCTGAGCAGGGAGGCGGTGTGCGCGGCGCCGAGGCCGAGGGCTTGGCCGGTCAGGAACGTGGTGGAGACGGGCGCGGCCACCATGGCCAATACGTGCTGTGCGGACAGCGGGGCCAGGCGGCGCAGCGGCAGCCGCTCGTCCACCGGGCTGACCGGGCTCACCGGACCCGCCGCTGCGCGCTTCGTGGAGGCGGCGCTCATCGGGCGGCCTCTCTGTTCAGCCAGGGCAGCTCTTCGGCGGTGTACCGGTAGGCGCGGAAGACCGCGTTGGGTTCGGACGGGAACAGGCCGCGGACCTCGGACTCCTGGTAGGCGCCGAAGTGGGGGACGACGTACTCCCAGGAGAGGTAGCCCTCGGGGGTCACCTCGAAGAGGCGGCCGGACGGGGAGTCGGTGACCAGGGTGTTGCCGCCGGCGAGGCGCTGGGCGCTGCCCATGAACGGGGCGAAGAAGGCCTCGCGGGCGGGGTCGTGGTACTCCCAGACGACCTTGCCCGAGGAGCGCTCGACCTCGATGACCCGCGAGTAGGGGACGTCCGATCCGGGCCGGAAGACGCCGTTGTCGAAGACCAGCACCCTGCCGTCGGCGAGTTCGGTGGGGGCGTGCTGCTGCGAGACGACTCCGGGCTCGGTGCGCCAGAGGATCTCGCCGGTCTCCCGGCTGATGACGACCACGGCGGAGACGCTGCGCAGGCTGGCGAGGACGTTCCCGTCGGCGAGCGGTACGACGCTGTTGATGAGCGGCCAGTGTTCGCGCGCGTAGTCGGGGTGCAGGGCGTACTCGGCCCGGTCGAGGTGTTCGGCCGCGCTCCACGACCAGCGTACGGAACCGTCGGCGTCGACCTCGGTGATGGTGTCGGCCCATACCGTTCCGTCGGCCGCCTCCGAACCGGGCACTCCCCCGAGCACGCCCGCCGCGTCCGCACCCCGCAGCGGTTCGAGCGCGGTGTAGAGGACGCGGCCGCCGCCGAGGTGGTGGGCGTCGTGGTGCTGGAGGGGATCGCGGTGTTCGCGCAGGACGGTGCCGTCCGGGGTGGCTTCGAGCATCACGCCGCCGCGGTACTTGTGCCACATCGGGAAGAGCGCCTCCTCGCCGGGGAGCACGCCGCTGTAGGCCAGGTTGCCGTTGTCGAGGATCCGGGCGTGCCGGCCGGGGCGGTAGGGCAGCCGCCACTCGTGGACCACCTCGCCGTGGATGTCGATCAGGTACACCTCGCCGGTGCCGGTGAGCGGGGCGAAGAGGGTGTAGCCGCCTTCCGAGGCGGTGGGGTCGAAGGCGATGAGACCCGTGCCGCGGCGGCGGCGGAAGTTCTGGTCGACCGGGGGCATGCTGTCCTCCTGCGGAGCGTGAAACTTTCTTTGATGTGAGCAATCTCCTTTGAAGTTAGCGGTGCATTGTTGCGGCACTGTGAAGGGCGTGCGAAGCCCGCGGCCGGGTGCGGGAAGATGATCGTCAGAGGTGGGGAAACGAGGAGCGGGGTGTGCGGTCAGGTGGAAGACGAGACGTCCGAGCGGAGGATCGGTGCGGGCATCCGCAGGCGGCGCAGGGCTCTGGACCTCACCCTCGCCGAGGTGGCGGCGCGCAGCGGGCTGTCCTCGCCCTTCCTCAGTCAGATCGAGAACGACCGGGCCCGCCCCAGCATGCGGTCGCTCCAGCGGGTGGCCGACGCCCTGGACACCACGGCCGTGCAGCTGCTGGCCGCCGGGGAGACCCCGCGCCGCCTGGACATCGTGCGGGCCGATGCCGATCCCGGCCTCGATGCCGGGATCGAGTCCGGGCACGATTCCGGGCCTGATCCGACGGCCCGGGTCCGTCCGCTCGTACGCGGCCGGCACCAGATGCACGCGCTGGAGTTCACCGGGAACCACGACGCCGAGCGCGCGTTCCGGCACCGCAACGACGAGTTGATGTACGTCGCCGACGGCGCCGCCGAAGTGGAGGTGGACGGGCGGACCCACCGCCTGGACCGCGGCGACACGTTGTACCTCGCGGGCGGGGTGGAGCACCGCTGGCGGGCGCTGGAGCCGGGCACGCGGGTGCTGCTCGTCGCCGTCGCCGACCACGTCGAGGCCGTCGTGGACCCGCTCGGCTGAGGCGGGACGCGCAGGGACGCGCAGGGACCCGCAGCGCCCCTGCGCGTCCCGCCTCAGCCCGTGCGGGCCTTGCGCAGGGACTGGTGGACGGACCAGGCCACCGAGACCAGGGGCACCGCCACCACGGCCCCCACGATCCCGGCGGCGATGGCTCCCGCGACCACGGACAGGGCCACCACCATCGGGTGCAGGCGCACCGCCCAGCTCATCACGAGGGGGTGCAGCAGGTGCCCTTCGATCTGGCCGATGACCACGATGAGCGCGACCACCATGGCCGCCACGAGCGGCCCCTGGGTGGCGAGGGCGACGACGGCGGCCACCCCGAGGGCGACCGGGGACCCGATGAGCGGGACGAAGGCGGCCACGAACTCCAGCAGGGCCAGCGGGACCGCCAGCGGGACGCCGAGGAGGTAGAGCGCGATGCCCACGAGGACGGCGTTGGTCGCGGCCACGAGCACGATGCCGTGGGTGTAACCCGTGAAGGTCCGCCACGCGGCCCGTCCGGCCACGCCCACCCGCTCCCTTGCGCCTTCGGGCAGTTGTGCGCAGAACCAGTTCCACTGCCGGTCGCCCGAGTAGGTGAAGAAGACCGAGCAGAACAGCCCGAGGGCCGCCACGGTGAACACCGCCACGACCCGTCCCGCCCCGCTCACCGCCTGGCTCAGCAGGGTGGAGCGGTGGCTCGAGAGGTAGTCGCCGATCTTCGACTGGACATCGCTCAGGGCGTGCGCGTTGAGCCGGAACGGCGGCCCCTGGAGCCAGCTCTGGATCCGGCCGAGCCCGTCGCGGAACTCGCGCACCAGCGCCGGCCATTCCCCCGCGACGGCCTCGCCGACCAGCGCGAGGGCGCCGAGCACCAGGATCAGGCTGCCGATCAGCGCGCAGGCCACGGCGAGCCCGCGGGGCATCACCCGGGCCAGCAGCCCGGCAGGCGGGCGCAGCATGGCCGCCGCGACCAGGCCGAGGAAGAGGGCCAGGGCGATCTCGTGGAACCGTCCCAGGACGGCGAAGACCGCGTACGCCGCCGCACCGACGACCAGCAGCCGCCAGGCGTACGCGGCCGCCGTCCTCAGGACCGGGGACACCGGGGCCGGGGTCGGGGCCTGGCCGGTCCGGCCCGACCGGCCGGAGCCGCCGGGGCGGTCGCCGGGTGGGAGCCGCCGGGCGGGCCGCGTCACGAGTCGCCTGGTCATGTGCGGCCGCACCTCCGGGGTGTGTTGGTCCCCTCGGGCTATCACCCCGGCGGCGGCCGCCCCGGGCGCCGCGCAGCGCGTTCGCCCGAAGGCCTCATCCGCGCTGGGCCGAAGGAGCAGGCACGAGCGTTGCCCCTCCTTCGGCGAGTTCGCTGGTCACAGGGGGTTTCCCGGACCGGGCGGCCGAGGGGCGACGGGAAACCCGTCGACCCCGGTGCCCGCCGGGGACAGGCTCTTGGTGTCAGCACGGAGCAAGACCCGAGGGGACACCATGCGCAAGATGATCCGCGGCGCCGCCGCGTTCGCCACCGCCGCGGCCGCCGTCGTCGCACTGAGCGGAGCCGCCGGAGCGTCCGGCGCGCAGCCGGCCGACACATGGGCCGGCTGCCCGGACGGGGCGGTCTGCATCTACCCGCAGAACCAGAATCCCGCCGTGAGCCCGAGCCACGTCTTCTACAGCTACGGGGCCCACAACCTCACCAACCAGTACGGCAACCACTGGGTCCTCAACAACCAGTACGGCGGGGCCTCCGCACGCCTGTGCAAGGGCTCCAACGGGGCCAACTGCGGCAACCCCATCGCCCAGGGCACCGGGGTCTACGCCGACCTCGGGCCGATCAACTCGATCACCCTCAACCGCTAGCGGCGAACGGGCCCGTCAGCCCGTTCGACATGCGCAAAGACGTTCCGGAGCCCGGCCCCCGACCGGGCTCCGGAACGCCGCTGTTTCACGCGACACCGCACGAACGGCCGGTCGGCCGTCCGCCCCCCGCGATAGCCTGGGCACCTGCCTCTCACAGCCTGGGCGCACATTGCCATGGGGGACGTCTTGGGGGATCCGGACCGCGCGAGCGGGACCGCGGCGGCCTTTCCCGCCCAGTTGAGAAGGTTGCGCGTAGAGCGCGGCCTGTCGCTCGGCGACCTCGCCCGCCGGACGCACTACAGCAAGGGCTATCTCAGCAAGATCGAGACCGGTGCGAAGCCGGTCACCCTCGATGTCGCCCGCAGCTGCGACCGGGTCCTCGAAGCCGGGGGCGAACTCCTGCGTCTGGTACCGGAGAGCGAGGAGTCCGGGCGCCCGACCGCCGGATCCCGCGCCGAGCAGGCCGGCCGGCCCGGTCCCCCCGGCCCTCCCGGTGCTCCCGGTGCTCCCGGCACTCCCGGTCCGCCCCACCAGCGCGGTCCGCAGTCGGACGGCGCGTGCCCCTACCGCGGCCTGTCGGCGTTCACCCCGCAGGACTCCCGGTGGTTCTTCGGCCGGGAGCGGGCCACGGCCGCCCTCGTCGAGCGGGTCCACGACCGGCTCGGGCACGGCCCGTTGCTGCTCGTCGCCCGATCGGGCGCGGGCAAGTCCTCCCTGCTCAGCGCGGGTCTGGTACCGGCCCTGCGGCGCGGTGGCCTCCCGGTGGAGGGGGCCGACGGCTGGCCGGTCGTCCGGTTCACGCCCACCGCTCACCCGCTGCGGGAACTGCTCGAGGCCACCGTCAAGGCGGTGGGGGGCGACCTCGGCGTCACCCCGGAGCAGGTGAGCGACCACCCTGAACGGCTGCTCGAATCCGTCCACCGCCTGACGAGCGGGACCGGCCCCCTCAACGGGGCGGACGGGCTCCGAACGGCGACCGTGCGGCCGGTGTTGCTGGTCGACCAGTTCGAGGAGCTGTTCACCCTCTGCTCCGGCGAGGAGGAGCGCCGCGCCTTCGTACGGGTGCTCCTCGCCCTGGCCGCCCCTCCCCCGGCGGCGCCGCCCGGCGGCGGGTACGACCCCGCCGTCGTCGTGCTCGGTGTGCGGGCCGACTTCTCCGGGGAGTGCCTGGACCTGCCGGAGCTGGCCGCCGTGTTCAGCGACGGGCTGTTCGTCCTGCCCCCGATGTCCGTGGCGGAGCTGCGGGAATCGATCACGCGCCCGGCGGAGCTCGCCGGGCTCGTACTGGAGCCGGGGCTGGTCCCGCTGCTGCTGCGGGACGCGGGCGTACGGGACCCCGGTGTGGGGGACCTCGGTGCGGGGGACCCCGTGGCGCGTCCCGGCGGCGGCCCGGACGCCTGGCCGGGGGAAGCTCCTTCCAGCGCACTGCCCCTGATGTCGCACGCGCTGATGGCCACTTGGCAGCGGCGCGAGGGATCCACGCTCACCGTCGCGGGGTACGAGTACGCCGGCGGCATCCAGGGCGCCGTGGCGCGCAGCGCCGAGCACGTGTTCGCCCGCCTGTACCCGGCCGACCAGCGGATGGTCCGACGGCTCCTCGTCCGGCTGGTGCACATCGCCGACGGTACGGGGCCGACCCGGCGCCGGATGAGCCGCACCGCCCTGCTGGAGGGGCAGGCGGACTCCGTGCGGGCCGCGGCCGCCCTGGACGCCTTCGTCCGGGCCCGGTTGATCAGCACGGACAGCGACACCGTCGAGATCACCCACGAGGCCCTGCTGCACGCCTGGCCCCGGCTGCGCGGCTGGATCCGCGCCGACCGGGCCGGGCTGCTCGTGCACCAGCAACTGGCCCAGGCCGCCGACGAATGGGTGCGCGAGGCCCGAGACCCGTCCGTGCTCTACCGCGGCAGCCGCCTCGCCACCGCCCGCAGCTGGGCCGACGAGCTGGACGGCCGCAGCCGGCTGGGCCCCCGGGAGGCCGCCTTCCTCGACGCGAGCCGGGCCGCGGAGGAGGCCCGCCGCCGCCAGGACCGGCTCCGGGTCCGCCTGCACCAGCGGATGCTGGCCACGCTCGTCGTCCTGCTCCTGCTGGCGCTGACCGCCGGCGGGGTCGCGTACCAGCAGCGCTCGGGGGCGCTCGGGCAGGAGCGGACCGCCCGTTCCCAGGCACTGGCCGCCCGGTCGCTGTCCCTGGCGGCCGGGCAGCCCGAGGCCTCCATGCTGCTCGCCGAGGAGGCCTACCGGGCCGAAGCGACCCCCGAGGCGCGCGGCGCCCTGCTCAGCACGCAGTCCCAGCCCTTCCTGGCGCGGCTCGGCGGGCACGGCGGCCCGGTCAACGCGGTGGCCTTCGCACCGGACGGCCGGCTGCTGGCGACCGCCGGCTCCGACGGGAAGGTGCTGCTGCGGCGGGTGGCCGACCGGAGCACGGTCGCCGCCTTCACGGCACCCGGCCGGGTGCGCACGGTCGCCTTCAGCCCCGACGGGCGGACCCTGGCGGCCGGTTCCACCGACGGCCCGGTCCGGCTCTGGCCCCTCGGTTCCGGCGGCGGCTCCGTGGCGGTGCTGCCCCCGAGCACGGCGGGCGCCCGGGCGGTGGCCTTCTCCCCCGACGGGGGCACCCTGGCCGTCGCCGCCGTTGACGGGACGATCCAGTTGCGGGACACCGCGGGGGAGCAACGCGAGCGGGCCGTCCTGACCGGGCACACCGCTCGGGTCAACACCCTGGCCTACGCGCCGGACGGCCGGAGCCTCGTATCGGCCGGCGCCGACGGGACCGTACGGCTGTGGGACACGCGGCGGGCGGAGCCGGCCGCCGTTCTGGAGGGGCACACCGGGGAGGTGCTGGGCGCGGCCTTCGCACCGGACGGGCGTACGGTCGCCACCGGCGGGGTCGACCGTACGGTGCGGCTGTGGGACGTCGACGGGCGGCGCGCGGCCGCGACGCTGGCCGGGCACAGCGACGACGTCAACTCCGTGGCCTACACGCCGGACGGCACCACCGTCATCAGCGGGGGCGGCGACGGCACCACCCGGCTGTGGGACGTGCGGGGCGCCCGGCTCACGGCGACGCTGGCCGGGCACACCGACTACGTGCTCGCCGTCTCCGTGGATCCGACGGGATCGGTGCTCGCCACCGCCGCGTTCGACCAGTCCGTCGTGCTCTGGGACCTGCGGGGGCCGGTGCTGACGGCGCGCCCGTTCACCGAGGTGTGGCACGCCGCGTACAGCCCGGACGGGAAGCTCCTCGCCACGGCGGACGCCGATCACACGGTGCTGGTGTGGGACGTGGCCGGACGGCGGGTTCTGGCCACTTTCACGGGGCACGCCGAGACGGTGTTCTCGGTGGCCTTCGCCCCCGACGGGCGCACCCTCGCCTCGGCCGGCGCCGACGGTACCGTACGCCTCTGGGACACCGGCACGCGCGCTCCGCTCGCCACCCTCACCGGGCACACCGGGACGGTGTTCTCGGTGGCCTTCGCCCC
The DNA here is from genome assembly GCF_042880975.1 of Streptomyces sp. NPDC058289. Taxonomy (NCBI): domain Bacteria; kingdom Bacillati; phylum Actinomycetota; class Actinomycetes; order Kitasatosporales; family Streptomycetaceae; genus Streptomyces; species Streptomyces sp. NPDC058289. Next base: position 63,210 of record NZ_JBHVYI010000018.1, on the reverse strand, counting down.
CGACGGGCGCACCCTCGCCTCGGCCGGCGCCGACGGCACCGTACGCCTCTGGGACACCGGCACGCGCAGTCCGCTCGCCATCCTCACCGGGCACACCGACTTCGCCAACGACGTCGTCTTCAGCCCCGACGGAGGGACCCTGGCCAGCGCCGGGGACGATCTGACCGTCCGGCTGTGGGACGTGGCCGGGCGCCGCCCGCTCGCCGCGCTCAGCGGGCACGCGGGAGCGGTACGGGCCGTCGCGTTCGGCCCGGACGGGCGGACCCTGGCGAGCAGCGGCAACGACGGCACCGTACGGCTGTGGGACGCCGACCAGCGGCGCGTCACCGCGGTACTGACGGGCCACACCGGCTCGGCGCGGGGCATCGCCTTCTCCCCCGACGGGCGGACGCTGGCGAGCAGCGGCAACGACCGTACGGTGCGGCTGTGGAGCGTGCCCGGCCACCGGCTCCGGGCCGCGCTTTCGGGCCACACCAACGCGGTGTGGGGGGTCGTCTTCTCCCCCGACGGGCGGACCCTGGCGAGCAGCAGCAACGACGGCACCGTACGGCTGTGGAACCCGGACCCCGTCGCCCGGCTGGCGGAGATCTGCCGGACGGTGGGCCGCCTCGGACCGCGGGAGCGGCAGGCGCTGGTGCCCGGCCTGCCCGTGCGGGAGGCGCGCGGCTGCTAGGGAATGTCGTCGAACTCCCGTCTGCCGCGCGACGCAAGACACCCCCTGAGCCGTCCGGGGTTTCCTCCGGGGTTTCCCGTTGCCCGTTCGGGTGGTGCGGCGTCCGGACCTCGACGGGGCGGGGCGGGGGCCGACAGGCTGGTCCACGGATCCGGCGCCGGCGGCCAAGTGCCGTTCGGACGGCCGTGCTTCATCCCCGCTCCGCCGCGTGAAACGAGGTCTCCCACCGTGCTGCGCCGAACAGGTCTCATCGGAACGCTCCTCGCGCTCCTGGCCGTACTCCTCTGCACCCCCGCCGGCCCGGCGGCCGCCGACGACGGCTGCCGGGTGCTGGCCCCCGGGGCCTCGGCGGCGGCCGAGCGCGCCGTCGCCGCCGCCTGCGAACAGGTGGGAAAGGGGGTTTGGTACACCTGGGGCGGTGGTCACGGCCCGGGGCCCGGTGCCACGTACGGGCAGGTGGACCCCACCGATCCGGCGAGCGAGCACGATCCCGAACGGCTCGGCTTCGACTGCTCGGGGTTCGTCCGCTACGCCTACGCCCAGGCAGCCGGCTCGGACCTGCTCGACGGGGTGGCCAGTGCGCAGTACTACACGCACCGCGCGGCCACGCGCTTCACCGCCGCCCAGGGGCTCGCGCCGTTGCTCCCCGGCGACCTGCTGGTGTGGGGAACCTCCCGCGACCTGCACCACATCGCCCTCTACCTCGGGGCGGGCAAGATGGCGGAGGCCCGGCAGTCGGGTACCAAGCTGATGGTCAGCGAGGTCAGCGACGCGCGGCTGTCGAACGGCTATTACGGGGCCGTCCGGGTGGACACCGGCCCGGTCACCGGGCACGTGTTCCAGACCTGGGGTTCCGGCGTGTGGACCAAGGAGCTGCCCTCCACGGCGGCAGCGCGCGTCTACGCCTTCCCCGGGCCGACGACCATCCGCGTCGCGTGCCAGAGGCACGCGGAGTCGGTGACCTCCGACGGCTACACCAATGACGCCTGGTCGTATCTTCCGGACTATCAGGCGTGGATGACGAACATTTACGTCCGCGGGGCGGCTTGGCTGGAAAACGTGCCCACCTGTCGTTGATCATCCGTAAGGTCGGAAACGATCCGCAAACCCCCCAAGCCGGCCGACCCGGCCCATCCGAGGAGCAACGTGCGCACGTCCACGTCCCCGTCGTCCCCGTCAACCCCGTCGCCCTTCTCCCGCTCACGGCGGCTGGCCGTCGGCGCCGCCCTGCTCGCCGTCGTGGCCGGCGGTACGCTGCCCGCCACCGCCGCCCACGCGGCGACCGCCCCCGGCTCCGCCGCCCAGGCTCCCGTCCAGCCGACGGTCGCGCCCGATCTGGAGGCGCTGACGCAGGCGTTGCGCAATACGACGGCGGCCGGGGCCCCCGGGGCGATGGCCCGCTTCACCGGTCCGGACGGGGTCCGGACCCGGGTGGAGGGCGTACGGGACCGGAGTACGGGTGCGGCGATGGACGCGCGGGCCCGCTTCCGCATCGGCAGCGTCACCAAGACGTTCTCCTCGGTCGTCCTCCTCCAGCTGGTGGACGAGGGGCGGATCGAGCTGGACCGGCCGGTCAACGCGTACCTTCCGGGCCTGCTGCCCGACGACCGGATCACGGTGCGCCACCTGCTCACCCATCGGAGCGGTCTGGCGGACTACACGAACGTGATGTTCGAGCACACCGTGCCCGGCTTCGAGGCGGTCCGGAACAAGGTGTTCACGTACAAGGAGCTCGTCGACCTCTCGCTCGCCGAGCCGAGGACCACCGAGCCCGGGGTGGCGTACAAGTACTCGAACACCAACTTCGTCGTGGTGGGGATGCTGATCGAGAAGGCCACCGGAAAGCCGGTGGCCAAGGAGTACGAGCGTCGGATCATCAAGCCGCTCAAGCTGAAGAACACCTCCTACGTGCACCCCGGCACGGCCATCAAGGGGCTGCACGCCAACGGCTACCTGCACCCGGACGAGGCCGGCGCGCCGCTGGTCGACTCCACCGAACAGACCGTCTCCTGGGCGCAGTCCGCGGGCGCGATGATCTCCAACGCGGCCGACCTCAGCACCTTCATGTCCTCCCTGCTCGGCGGCAAGCTGCTGCGCCCCGGCACGCTGGACGCCATGCTCACCGTGACCCCGACCGACGCCACGAACACCCGGTTCTACGGGCTCGGTCTGCGCCGGTACGACCTCTCGTGCGGTGCGCAGGTCTACGGGCACACGGGCACCGTGCAGGGCTTCTACACCTACGCGTTCACCACCCGGGACGGCAAGCGCTCCCTCTCCGCCATGGCGAACACCTCCAACCGGGGCCAGGCCAACACCGCCCTCGGCGGCACGCTGGAGGCCGCCTTCTGCGGTAAGGCACCGGCCGCCGCTCCGGCCACCGCGCGCGGTTTCGCGTTCGCCCCGGCCGCGGCGGAGGCGGACCTCCCCGAGAACCGCTGACGGCGATTCCCGGACACGGGCCCGCTCCCACCCCTTGGCGTGGGAGCGGGAGCCGGGAAAGCTGAACTCCGCATTCCCGCACGGGCGTTGCCCGTGTGACCGATGAGGAGGACACGATGGCCGACGCACCGCCCGTGAAGCGTTCCCGCAGGGGGTCGGGCCGGCGGGCCCGCAGGTTGCTCGCCGCCACGGCGGGGGCCGCGACGCTGGTCCTCGCGGTCCCCGGGGTCGCGTACGCGGCTCCGCCCCCGGCCCTGCCCGCCAACGCGGACGGGCTGGAACAGACCTTCCAGCCCGCCTACGACTACGACCGCGACGGCTGCTACTCCAGCCCCGCCATCGGTCCGGACGGCACCATCAACGGGGGCCTGAAGATGGGCGGCGACGTCAACGGCCAATGCCGCGACCTCTCCGACCTGAACAACACCAACGGCTACTCCCGCGCGAAGTGCAACAACGGATGGTGCGCGGTGATGTACGCCCTCTACTTCGAGAAGGACCAGGTCTCCCTCGGCCCCGGCAGCGCCGGGCACCGGCACGACTGGGAGCACGTCGTGGTGTGGATCCAGAACGACCAGGTCGGCTACGTCTCCACTTCGGAGCACGGAAACTTCAAGGTGCACGCCGCCTCGGAGATCCGTTTCGACGGCACCCACCCGAAGATCGTCTATCACAAGGACGGCTGGAGCACGCACTGCTTCCGTGCCGCGAACTCCAACGACGAACCGCCGGAGAACCACAAGGGGACCTGGCAGTACCCCACGCTGGTCGGCTGGAACGGCTACCCCGCCGGGCTGCGCGACAAGCTGAGCCAGGCCGATTTCGGCAGCGCCCTGCTCGGAATCAAGGACGGCCAGTTCAACGGCCACCTGGCCAAGGCCAAACCGGCCGGGATCGCCTTCGACCCCAACGCGTGACGGCCGCCTGACCCGGGCGCGCACCGCCGGGCGGACCCGGGGGCGGGTGCCGGAGGGGCTCCGGATAGGGTCATGTCGGGAATGCGCCGCCCCACCACCCGGGGAGGCGCGAGGTCGGTCGGCCGTCGATCACGGCATGCCCGCACCGTGCGGCCGAGCCGCCCCGCGCGGGCATGTCACGCGCACCGCGCCACCGTGAGGCCGCCCCGCCCGCCCCCGTACCGCCCCTGCCCGGCCGACGGCCGCCCTGCCCGGAAACCTGCCGCCATGAGTACCGCGCTCCACCCCGCTCCGTCCCCCGACGCCTCCGGTTCATCCGGGGTCGCCGACCCCGAGCCGTCCCGCCGCCGGGCGATCGGCGGCCGGGCCCCGGCCCGGCCCACGGCCGCCGCCGCGATCCACAGCATCAGCGCCGCCACGGCGGTCCTGCTGTGGCTCGTGGCGATCGGAGCCATGATCCACGAGCCGATCCTCATACCCCCGCTGGCCGCCAGCGCCGCCCTCGTGCACAGCGCGCCCACGCTGCCGCTCGCGCAGCCCCGCGGGGTGGTCATCGGCCACCTGGTCGGGGCGGCCGTCGGCTACGGCGTGCTGGCCGTGGCCGGAAGCAGCGCCTGGGGGGCCGCCGTGGCCGCAGGTGTCACGCTGGCGCTGGTCATGGCCGCGCGCACCCCCCATTCACCCGCCTGCGCCACCGCCGTGGTGGTCGTGCTCCAGGCCCCGGTGGCGGCCCGGTTCGTTCCGCTGCTGTTCGGATCGACCGTCCTGATCGTCCTGACCGGGTACGCGGCCTCCCGCGTGCGCCGCAAGGCACCGAGGTACCCCGCGTACTGGTGGTGACCGTAGGTCACCACCTCCGGTGGTTCGAGATGCGCTCCCGGTGTACTGCTGGTTCGCTGAAAGCCGCCCGGCGTCCCCCCACAGCGCCCAGGAGTGATCATGAGTGCAGGCGAATCCCACGGCCGGTCCCGGCAGCTTCGCGACAAGGCGCAGGAACTCGACGAGGCCGCCACCCGCTCGACCGACCCCGACGAGAGCCGGCGGTTGCGGGACAAGGCGCGCCGCCTGCGCGAGCAGAGCGAGCAGGAGCGCGTCATCGACGACCCGGGCATGGACCTGCGGTAGACCCGGCGGGCCGGGCCCCGGCCACGGGGCCGATCACCGAGGCGTACGGGTACGCCACGACGACGTGACGGCCCCGGTCAGCGGAAGATCGCCATGGCCTGGACTTCGAGAACCCCCTCCTCGGCATTCCAGTCCTGGACCTTGCCCAGGCACCGCGCGGAGAAGGTGCCCTTCGGCACCTCGTTGCGCAGGCCCTCCGCGGCACAGGTGACGCGGACCCGAGGTCCGCGTGCGGGGTCCTCGGGGTCCCCGTAGGGGGCGAGGAAGACCGTGCCCTCCGGGGTGTCGCCGATCTTGCGGAACCGGCCCCGGATGAGGACGAAGTCCTCGATGTCACGCAGTCGTACGTCCCGGTGCGCCGGTCCGGGACGCGCGGTCCGGGCCTCGGGAGCCCTGGTCCCGGGAGCCGCGGCGAGCGCCTTGGTCAGGGCCTTGTTGCGCAGGACCGTCTGGTTGACGAGATCGACGTGGACGATCACGTCCTTCTCCTCCAGCACGTCCATGACCAGGCCGATCACCGATATGGGCTCGGCGACCTGTAGGTACTTGCTGACGATCTCGCGGTTCTCCCGCCGGCCCGCGTCCGCTCCGACCCCGAAGACTTTCGTCCGGATCGTCCCGTCCTTGCTGTCGCTGGTCCGCTGCTCGACCTCTCGGCGCAGCGCCGCCGCGTACCCGCGCATCTGGTAGTGGTCCATGACCGACTTGTCGTGCAGGTAGAAGCAGATGCTGTACGTGAGGTTCTGCCCGGCGGAGCGGCCGCCGCGGGTGAACCAGTACACGGCGAGCACCACGAGGGTCAGCGCGCCGCCCGCCGTCAGCAGCCACAGGAGCATCCAAGGCCACCAGACCGCCCACCACTCCTCACTCAGTACAGCCACGGGTCTCCTTGAAGGCGCTCAGTAGTGACTGGGCGGTGGCGTCGACCATGCGTCCGCCGGTGGCTCGCGCCGCCCGGTCGAGTTCCTGCGGGTCGGCGTCACCGTAGCGAACGGTGTACGTGTGGACGGCCTGCGCCGCGGGGGGCAGTGCGCGGTACCGCTCGAGGAAGGCGTCGAGCCCGATCCCGGCGTTGTTCTCGCCGTCCGTCATGAGGACGACCGAGGCCCCTTGCCCGGGGAGCGCCCGTACGAGCTCGGCCACTTGCCCGTAGGCGCGGTCGAGGGCGGACCAGACTGCCGTGGCCTCGCCGAAGTCGTCGGAGGCCACCGCCGCGCGCAGCAGGTCCAGATCCGCCTGTGTGCGGTAAGTGATCGTCCGCTCGTCGAGCACCCGGCCGGCGAAGCGGATCAGCGTGAACGACTCGCCCCGGTGGAACCGGAGGAACTTGCCCGAACGGGAGCCGTCCTCGCCGCCGAGCCCGGCGAAAGTGGCGCGTAGTCCGGCGATGCGCTCACCCTTCATCGACGTGGAGAAGTCCAGGACGAAGAACACCCGGGCAGGGGCTGCGTTCTTGGCGTTGCCGTAGTCGGACAGCAACCGGTCGAGCACCTCCTGCCGGTCGGGGAAGTAGAGGGCGTTGCCGATGGGCGGGCGCAGGGACGCGATCCGGGTCATGGCCGGGTCGACGGGCCGGCGCAGGGTCCGTTCCATGATCTTCTTCTGCACCCGTCCGCTCTTCAGCCAGTCCACGAGCCGGTCGTACGCGGCCCGCTTCGCCGGATCGAGCAGCAGAAGGGGGTAGTCGGCGAGCACCATGCCGTCCTTCGGGTGGACGATCTCCAGCGGCTCGCGCAGCCGCCCGCCGGTGTTGAGTGCCAAAAGCTCGGACTCGTAGGTGACCAGCGCGTCCAACTCGCCTTGCCGTTTCACGAATCCGTCGGCCAGGGCGGCCGAGGAGTCCTCCGCGAGCAGGTGCCCGGTGAAGAATCCGTTCAGCCGCTCGCAGGAGACGTCCTCGGGCCGCAGGGCGGCGCCGGTTCCCGCGGCGGCGGTCGCGACACCGACCAGCGCGGCCAGGCCGCTGTCGGTGTGCCGGGGGTCGGCCATGCCGAAGGCCAGGGAGCCGTCGGCGGCGGCGTCGGCCACGTCGGCCCAGGAGATCCGGCCGTCGGGAGTACGCCCGCGCAGCCGGTCCGCGGCGGCCGGCTTGAGTCCGATCACCACCGGGGACCGCATGATGCTGGTGCTGAGCGGGCTCTCGGTACGGACGCCGGCGGCCTTCAGCTTCAGCTGGAGGGGGCGGTCGGAGGAGAGCCAGGCGAGGTCGTGCTCGTAGTGGCCGGCGCCGAGCGCCCGGGCCGCGTCGTCCGTACCCCGGTAGTCCATCTCCAGCGTGATCCTCGTGTCACGGCGGAGCTCGTCCAACAGGGGCCGCATGTCTTCGAGTTCCGAGCTGGCCAGCACCCGTAAGGTGACCGGCTCGTCCCCGCCCGTGGAGCAGGCCGTCGCGACGAAGAGCCAGAGGAAGGCCAGGCACGGCGCGAGCAGCCCGGCCGTCCGGCGGCGGCCCCTCACTCGGGGTACCCGCCCGGCACGTCGATGTCCGGACATTCGCCGATCAGGGAGATCATCCGCTCCAGGTACCGGATGCGGGGCAGGGGGGACCGGGTGTCGTTGCCGCCCACCGAGGGCACGGGGATGCGGCGCTCCTCCAGGAAGTGCGTGAGCTGGTCGCCCGCCACCTTGCCCGCCGGGTCGAGGATCCTGAAGCCCAGCTCCATCGCGCGGCGGCGCAACCCCGAGTCGTGGGTGAGGAGTTCGCCGAGCCGGTCACCCTCCCGGTTCAGCGCGATGAACTCCGGCTGGGTGACGAACTGGGTGGAGGGGTAGAGCAGCACCCGCTGCGTGTCCAGCCGCTTCGACTCGGCCTGCACCTGGGCCTGATAGGTGAGGTACTGGTGCTCGTACGCCACGACGAGCGGGGCGATCCCCTTGCCTTCCGGGGAGATGTACGTACGGAACACGTCGTCGGCCGGCAATCCCTGCTCCATCAGGTGCTTGATGGACCGGGCGCGGTCGTCGGCCTCCTGGTCGGTCGCGGGGACCTCGCTGCCGTTTCCGCGCCAGGTGTAGGAGACCAACGCCAGGTAGGTTCCTGCCGAGTTGGATTGGCAGACGTCCGGGGACTGGACGACGATCCGGTTGGCGTTGGATATCCCGTGCGCCTGGATGCCCAGCTCGTTCCAGCGCCGCCCATTGTCGATTCCGGCGAGGAACTTGGACATGTCGAGCTCGTAGTAGAGCGGCTGGTCCGGGTCGGCCGCGGCGGAGGCGCCCGGTTGCGGGGTGGCGATCCCCGCGTCGCGCAGGGTCTCCGCGTACTCGCGGTACGTGGCGAGCACGATGGGGCTGACGAAGGGCCGGTGCACCTTGGCATACTTGTTCTCCGCCGCGCGCCGGTTCGTGATCAAGTCGCCCGCGGGCTGACCGGAGGGGAAGACGAAGTCGTACGCGGACAGGTCGCGGACCGCGACTTCCCGCGATCCGGCGCTCGTGATGTGCAGCCGTATGTGATGTCTCAGCAAAATCCGCTGGACTTCGGGGTCCTCGAAGAAATCCCGCTTGGAGGCCATCCTGCCCTCCAGGGTGACGATGCGCTCGGCCGGCAGGGCCGCGTTCCCCGACCGGGCCAGCACCGCTCCGCCTACCAGCACGACCGCCAGCGCGGGCAGCAGGACCGTCAGCAGCCCGCGTCTGGGCCACCGGGAGGACACCGGACGCCCGACGACCAGGCGCGGCTCTTCCACGACCCTTGTTTCCCCGTCCACCCGACACTCCCCCTTGGCGCCCTCTCCCCGTACCGCCCGGGGAGCGTACCCGCGAGATCCGCCGCCCGAAGCCGGGTTCGCCAACAATTCGCTTACACACACGTCGAGTTGGCAACCCGCCCTGCCCGCATCACCCGACGGAACTTTGGCGGCCGTCGTCCCGGCCGCGCCTGCGGCGGTTGGCTCGCCGGTCTTCCGGCTGGGCGATCATTGCCTTGATCCCGCGTTTGCGCAGGTAGACGCAGTCGGCGCGGCTGGAGTACGCCTTGTCGCCACGGGCCCGGACCGGCCGGGTGCGGGGACGCCCGGTGCCGGTGCGGGCCACGTTCACGGCCTGCATGAGGCCGGTGCGGGCCACGTTCACGGCCTGCATGAGCGGGATGAACATCGGGCTGTCCCCGCGCCGGCCGGGAGAGGTCGGCCAGACCAGAGGGCCGCAGCGGTCGTCCGCCAGGAGGTGGACCTTGCCGGTCAGTACGCCCCGGGAGCGTGCCAGTGCCTCGCGGCCCTCTGTGTCCACACGTGTGCCGCCCCCTTTTTCGGGGCGGTCGCGAGCGCCACCGCCGGTGGTCGGCCGACGACAGCAGATCCACCACACCCCGGGCACGAGCCATCAGACACTGCCCAGGGGCCGGGCCTACGGGGCCCGTGGCCCGTGGCCCGCGAGGCTCCCGGGCCACGCGGGACTACGGAACTACGGGGCCACGGCCGCCGCGGGGGCCTCGTCGAGCTCCCACGCGTGGCGCTTGAACTCGCGGACGAAGTCGGCGTGGTCCTCCCACTGGCGGGCGATGCCGCGCAGCACGTCCCAGTGGTGCTCCACCGCCTGGTCGATGACCCGGCGGACCGCCGGCTCGGCCGTCTCCCGCTGCTCGATGAGGCCCTTGGCCACCGAGGCCTCCAGCGCCGCATTGCGCAGGGCGCGCAGGGCGCGGGAGGTGTCGTCCATCCCGAAGCCGTTCTCGCTGCCCGTCTCCTCGGCGAAGAGCGGGGTGAGCCGCGCCTCGATGAAGGCGGTGATCCGCTCGAAGTGGCGTACGTCCATCGGGGGCTCCATATCGGGTCGCTGCACTGTCCGGCGCGAACCGGGCCCGCACCGGCGATCATTATCCCGCAGCCGGGCACCCGCCCCGCTCCGGGGTGCGGGCACTAGGGCCTGGGGGGGGAGACACCGCGCCCCGCGCGGGGGGGGGGGGGGGGGGGTGGACCGGGCCCTACCTTGGCGCC
>NZ_JBHVYI010000018.1:0-53106 GCF_042880975.1 Streptomyces sp. NPDC058289 | reverse complement strand
CCCGGCCGCCCTTCGGGCGACGACGGGAGTTTGACGACAGGCCCTAATCTGGCCCGCATGGACGAGCGGGACGAGCTGGACGGCGTGGAGGTCATCGCGTTCGCCGATGCCGGGGCCTTCGAGGACTGGCTGGCCGGACACCACACCCGGCACGAGGGCGTGTGGGTCAGGCTGGCGAAGAAGGCGTCCGGGATCCCTTCGGTCTCCTCGGACGAGCTGGTCGACATCGGGCTGTGCTACGGCTGGATCTCCGGACAGCGCCGGTCCCTGGACGAGCGGCACTACCTCCAGAAGTACGTTCCCCGCAGGCCCCGGAGCCTGTGGTCGCAGGTCAATGTCGACAAGGTGACCGAACTGACGGCCCTGGGCCGGATGCGCGAACCGGGCCTCGCCGAGGTGCGCAAGGCGCAGGAGGACGGCCGGTGGGCGGGCGCCTACGCCTCCCAGCGGACGGCGGAGGTGCCGCCGGACGTCACGGCAGCCCTGGCGAAGAGCCCCGCGGCCCGGGCGGCCTTCGAGGCCCTGGACCGGACCGGGCGCTACCTCGTCGTCCTGCCCCTCCTCCAGGCCCTCACCCCGGAGACCCGGCGGGCCCGCCTGGAGCAGGCCGTACGCCTCCTGGCGCGGGGCGCCTCCGACTGACCCGAGCGGTCCGGGAACGCGGCCGGGCGTGGCATGGTCTCGTCCATGGACGAATGGTTTCTGCAGGCCGGCAGCGGGGCGCGGTTCGACTGGGGGCCCGTGGGCGCGCAGCGGATCGCGGGGGAGGTCGCTTGTCTGGTGGTCGTCGACGTGTTGTCGTTCACGACCTCGGTGACGGTGGCGGTGGAGCGCGGGACGCGGGTGTTTCCGCATGCCTGGCGCGACGAGTCCGCGTCGGAGTTCGCCGAGGAGAAGGGCGCGCGACTCGCCGTCGGGCGGCGGGCGGCCACACCGGCTTCGCCGTGGTCGCTGTCACCGGCGGCGCTGCGGGAGGCCCCCTTCGTCCCGCGCCTGGTCCTGCCCTCCCCCAACGGGTCCGCCATCGCCGCGGCTGCCGCTGCCGCCGGGGCGACGGTGGTCGCGGGGTGTCTGCGCAACGCGAGGGCGGTGGGCCGCAGGCTGGCCCTTCAGGGGTACGGGACCACCGACCGGCCGGTCGCCGTCATCGCCTCGGGCGAGCGGTGGCCGGACGGCAGCCTGCGTCCCGGGCTGGAGGACCTGCTCGGGGCCGGAGCCGTCCTCGCGGCGCTGCGCGAGTACCGCCGCGGGCCGTTGTCGCCCGAAGCGGCCGCCGCGGCCGACTGCTTCGAGGCGACCTCGGACGTGATCGCCGCGGTGGTCGGCAGTGCGTCCGGCCGGGAGCTCGCGAGCGGCGGGTTCGCCCGGGACGTGGACATCGCGACCGAGCTGGACGTCTGCGAGACCGTTCCGGTCCTCGACGGCGGGGCGTTCACGGCCCACTGACCCGGGCCGGGCCGCCGGGGCTACCAGCGCAGCGGCAGGCGGCTCACTCCGTGCATCAGGCTGCCCGGCAGCCAGGCCGGCGGGCCGGCCGCCGGGTCCTCAGCCAGGTCGGGGAAGCGTTCGAGCAGGGAGCGGACGGCGATGCGGCCCTCCATGCGCGCCAGCGGGGCGCCGATGCAGAAGTGGAGTCCGTGGCCGAAGGCCAGGTGGCCCTGCGGGGCGCGGCTGATGTCGAACACCCCGGGGTCCGCGAAGCGGGCGGGGTCGCGGTCGGCGCCGCCCAGGGAGACGAACACCGTGGCTCCGGCCGGGATGGTGGTGCCGCCCACGTCGAGGGGTTCGCGGGCGTAGCGGTACGTGGTGTGCTGCACGGGGCCGTCGTAGCGGAGCATCTCCTCGACCGCCCCGTCGATCAGCCCATCCAAATCACCGCGCAGTGCCGCGAGTTGGTCGGGGTGAGCGAGCAGGGCCCGTACGCCGTTGGAGATGAGGTTCACCGTGGTCTCGTGGCCCGCGACCAGCAGCAGGAAGGCCATCCCGATGACCTCGTCGGAGGACAGGGAGTCGCCGTCCTCGTCGCTGGTCCGGATCAGCGCACTGAGCAGGTCCTCGCCCGGCTCCTTGGACTTGGCTTCGATGAGCTCCGCGAGGTAGATCCCGAGCTCACGGTGCGCGGTGCCGTTCGAGGTGGTCGAGGTGGGGGCGACGATCTCGTTGGACCAGTACCGGAACCTGGCCCGGTCCAGGTCGGGGACGCCGAGGAGCTCGCAGATGACGGTCATCGGGAGCGGGAAGGCCAGCGTTTCGATCAGGTCGCCGCCGCGCTCCGGCACGGCGGCCATCGCGTCGAGCAGCTCGTCGGTGATCTGCTGGACGCGGGCCCGCATGCTTTCCATCCGGCGCGCGGTGAACTCCCGCGAGACCAGGCGCCTCAGCCGGGTGTGGTGCGGCGGGTCGGATTCCAGCATGTTGGAGTTCACGGCGTTGAGCTGGGCGTCCGGGAAGTTGCCCGAGGTGCGCCAGTCCTTGGACAGAGCCGGGTGGTTGAGGGCGCGGCGCGCTTCCTCGTGCCCGACGATCATCCAGCTCGGCTCGACCTCGTCGGCGGCGAGGATGATCCGGTGGACGGGCCCCGCCGCACGCATCCTCTCGTAGAACGCATAGGGGTCGGCATCGAACTCTTCCGCGCTGGCACTGATGTCCACTACTGGCATCGGACCACGGTACGCCCCCTGTTGGAGCCCGGTGAGGGCGGTTTCCGGACACTCCGGGGCAAGAGCCCGATCACGGTAGTCTGCGGCCTTCGCCATACGAAAGAGGGGGACGGCCATGACGACCGCATGCGAGGTAGTCCGGACGACGCTGGAGGTCGTCACTCGGGACGGCACCGCCGATGCCTATCTGGCCCGGCCCGACGGCGAAGGCCCGTACCCCGGGGTGCTGCTGTACGTGAACGCCCTCGGGATCCGTCCGCACATCAAGTCGGTGGCGGACCGGATCGCGGCGGCCGGCTACGTCGTGCTGATGCCCAACCTCTTCTACCGCCACGGGCGCGCACCGGTGTTCGAGCTTCCGGAGTTCGTGGACTTCGGCCGGCAGCCCGAGCTCTTCGAACGGATCGGCCCGGTCCTCGAGTCACTGACGACCGAGCTGGCGATGCGCGACGCCGAGGCCTATCTGGAGCGGCTCGCGGGCCTTCCGGACGTCGCCACCGGGCCGGTGGCGATCACGGGGTACTGCCTGGGCGCCCGGCTGGCCCTGCTCACGGCGGGGACGTACCCGGAACGGGTGGCGGCCGCAGCCGGTTTCCACGGAGGGTTCCTGGCCACGGACGCGGCGGACAGTCCGCACCTGGTGGCGCACCGGGTCACCGCCGAGTTGTACTTCGGCCACGCGGACCAGGACCCGACGCTGCCGGCCGAGCAGATCGACCGGCTGGGCAAGGCCCTCTCGGCAGCGGGCGTCCGCCACCGGGCCGAGGTGTACGGGGGCGCGGCGCACGGCTACACCCTGGCCGACACGAGTTCCTACGACGCGGCCTCGGACGAGCGGCACTGGTCCGCGCTGTTCGCGCTGCTGGACCGAACGTTCTGAGCGGTGTCGGCTTCCAGGGTGACCGGACCGTTGATCGCGTTGCCGGCGCAGTCCGGGCCGCCCCCGCGTCCGCGTCGGAGCCGATCACCACGGAACCGCCGGTGTTCCGTACGCCGACCGGGCCGGTCAGCGTGGATCCGAGAGGGACACGGCGAGCGCCCCGTCGGCGGAGAACGGACCGGTGACGCTGCCGCCCGGGGCGGCGGCCGGGTTCTCGGAGCCCGTCACGGTCGCGGTCAGGGCGAGGCGTGCCCGAACAGCGGGGTGGCGGTGTCCGTGGTGAGGGTGGTCGACGTCCCGTAGCGGAAGGAGATGACGGCCTCGCCGTCTCCGTGCTGGACGCCCGACTCCAGGGAGGCCTCGGAGACACCGGCCTCGGCCGGGGCCGCGTAGCCGCTGCCGCCACCGCCGCCCGCTCCGTAGAGGTTGCCGGGGTTGCCGCCGCCGCCGTGCAGGCCGCCGCCACCGCCTCCGCCGCCGTTGCCACCGCGACCGCCGTTGCCACCGGTGCCACCGGTGCCACCGGAGCCTGGGCTGGGCAGGCCGGGGTGCTGGTCGATGTCGCTCGCGTTGCCTCCCCCTGCGCCGATCGGGTTGGTGTGGGCGCCGGTGCCGTGCTGGGTCTGGGTGCCGCCGGCGCCGGATCCCTCGGGACCCTCGCCCTGGCCGCCGTTCTCCACGGCGGGCCCGCCGCCGTTGCCGCCGCGCAGCAGGGGGCCGCCGTTGCCGGCGCCGCCGCCGGAGCCGCCACCCCCGTGCGCCCCGCCGCCTCCGGTGCCGTGGCCGAACCGCCGGGCCGGGCGTACTCGCCGTGCCGGGAGGTGCCGGAGCTGCCGACGCCTCCCCGGGTGATCTCGACGGCCTGGCCGCCTGCACCCTTCAGTTCTACTGAAAGGAATCATCGAAAACAATCGATGGACCTGAGCAATCCCGGTGGGTGAGAGTCGAGGCATCCCCCCAAGCCCCAACTCCCTTTCTCCACAACGGAAAGAGGCTTCCGCGCATGCAGCTCTCCACCACCGACTTCACCGCCGCGCCCTACGTGTCGGGCGACCCGTACGCCGACTACCGGGGCGGCACCTTCGACTTCTCCCACCTGACCGACCTCGCCGACCGGCGGCTCGGTGCGGGGGTCATCGCCGCCAACGACGAGTTCTTCGCCGAGCGGGAGAACCTCCTGCTGCGCACTCCGGCCGTCTTCGACGTGCACGACTACGGCAACAAGGGGAAGGTGATGGACGGTTGGGAGACCCGGCGCCGGCGCGGGGCGGGCGCCGACGAGCCGTTCCCGACGGGCTCCGATCACGACTGGGCGCTGATCCGTCTCGGCTCCCCCGGCATCATCCGCGGGATCGTCGTCGACACCGCGCACTTCCGAGGCAACCACCCTCAGCAGGTCAGCGTGTGGGCGGCCGCCTTCGAAGGAACGCCCTCGGCTGCCGAACTCCTCGAACGGACGGACGCCTGGGAGGAGATCATCCCCCGCACGCCGGTGCGCGGCCACGCCGCGAACGGGTTCGCGGTCGGGTCCGGGCGCCGCTGGACGCACCTGCGGATCAACCAGCACCCCGACGGGGGCATCGCGCGCCTGCGGGTCCACGGCGAGGTGCTGCCCGACCCCGAATGGCTGGCCCTGCTCGGCACGGTGGACGTGGCCTGCGTGGTCAACGGCGGGGTCGTGGAGGAGGCCTCGGACGGCTTCTACTCCTCCCCCGGGAACACGATCATGCCGGGGCTGTCGCAGAAGCAGGACGACGGCTGGGAGACGCGCCGGCGCCGCGACAAGGGCAACGACTGGATCGCGTACCGGCTGGCCGGGCAGTGCGAGATCCGTGCGGTGGAGGTGGACACCGCGAACTTGAAGGGCAACGCGGCCGGCTGGGTGTCGCTGTCCGTCAAGGACGGTGTGGACGGCGCATGGGCGCAGGTCCTCCCGCGCACCCTGCTGGAGCCCGACAGCCCGCACCGGCTGCCGCTCGCCGCGCCGGTCCCGGCCACGCACGCCCGCATCGACGTCTACCCGGACGGCGGATTCGCCCGCCTGCGCCTGCACGGCCGCCTCACCGACGCCGGAGCCGCCGCCCTCACCGCCCGCGCGGCGGGGGCGGCGGGGACGCCGAGGACGGAGCGCTGACGGGAAAGGGCGGCGGCTCCGGCATCACGCCTGGAGCCGCCGCCCTGGAGGACCGGACTGCTCGACTACTCGACGACGAGCTCGACGGGGATGTTGCCGCGCGTGGCCCGGGAGTAGGGGCAGACCTCGTGCGCCTGCTTGACCAGCAGGGTGCCGGTCTCGCCCATCAGGGCCTCGGGGAGTTCCACGCGCAGGACGACGGCCAGCCCGAAGCCCGCGCCGTCCTTGCCGATGGAGACCTCCGAGGTCACCGAGATCTCACTGGTGTCGACCTTGGCCTGACGGCCGACCAGCCCGAGGGCGCTGGCGAAGCAGGCGGCGTACCCGGCCGCGAAGAGCTGCTCGGGGTTGGTGCCCAGGCCGCTGCCACCGAGGGCCGGCGGCATGGCCAGCGCCAGGTCGATCTGGCCGTCGGAGCTGACGGCGCGGCCTTCGCGGCCGTTGGCGGTGGCGACAGCGGTGTAGATCGCGTCCATCTCGGGGGTTCCTCTCAAGGGGCGGAGGCGGGGCCGCCGACCGGCGACCTCGCTCCATCAATATGGCACACAATTCAGTTGTGCACAATTAAGTTGTCGACGCGGCACCCCCGGGTACACTTGCCCCCATGACCGAGCAATCGACCGACGCCCTCCCCGATCAGGACTTCCTGCGCCTCGACGGCCAGATCTGCTTCGCGCTCGGCGCGGCGAACCGCGCCTTCGGCGGGCTCTACCGGGTCGTCCTGAAGGACCTCGGGCTCACCTACCCCCAGTACCTGGTGATGCTGGTGCTGTGGGAGCACGGCGAGCTGCCGGTCAAACAGCTCGGACAGCACCTGCGGCTCGACTCGGGCACGCTCTCCCCCCTCCTCAAGCGACTGGAGGCGGCCGGCCTGATCGTGCGCGAGCGCAGCGCCGCCGACGAACGGTCCGTGCACGTGCGCCCCACCGAAGCCGGTACGGCCCTGCGCGTGCGAGCCGTCGAGGTGCCCCGGCGCATCGCGGCCGCGACCGGCTTCGAACTCTCCGAGGTCAAGGACCTGCAGGACCGCCTGCGGCGGCTCACCGCCGCCCTGGACGCGGCGGTTCCGCCGGAGTAGCCGGAGTAGCCGGAGTAGCCGGAGCAGGACGTACGGCCCGCGCGGCGGAGGATCCCTGCGGGCGCCACAGGGGGTGCTCGCGGCGTGCCCAGTCGGCGGCCACCGAGCCCGTGCGCATACCGCGCCGGGCCTCCGGATCGCCGACGGCCATCATGACGTGGCCCATGACGGCCACGGTCATCGCGAGGGCCAGCCAGTCGTGCACGAAGGTGGCCCCGGTCCGCCAGGGCAGCGGGGTCAGCCCGGTGAACCACATCAGCAGACCGGTGCCGAGCATCACGAGGGCGGCCCCGGCGCTCCAGCTCGCGTAGAGCTTCTGCCCGGCGTTGAACTTGCCCGCCGGGCGCGCGCCCGGCCGGTGGTCGCGGTGCAGGGCGGAGCGCAGCCAGGTGCGGTCGTGCGGGCCGAAGCGGTTCAGCCTGCGCAGGTCCCCGCGGAAGGACCGGGAGCCGAACCCCAGCAGGACGGGGGCCGGGATCAGCAGTCCGGACCACTCGTGGACGGTGACCACGAGGTGGCGGCGGCCGACGAGTTCGGCGAGGGGCGGCAGGTAGAGGCAGGCCGCGCTCGCCAGGCACACCCCGGTCAGGGTGGCGATGGCCAGGTGGACCAGCCGTTCGGCGGAGCTGAAGCGGCCCACGCGGGCGGGGTGCTCGAGTTCAGACGGTCGGGGCATCGTCGCGTCCGTTCGACTTGCCGACCCAGGCGTCGATGTCGTAGCCGAGTTCCTCCCAGTAGCCGGGCTGGACGTCGGGGGTGAGCGTGATGCCCGACAGCCATTTCGCCGACTTGTAGAAGTACATGGGAGCCGCGTAGAGGCGGACCGGGCCGCCGTGGGCGTGGCTCAGCGGCTTGTCCTGCATGTTCAGGGCGACCATGACGTCCTCGCGGCGGGCCTGCGGGAGCGTGAGGCTCTCGGTGTAGGTGCCGTCGAAGCAGGTGAACCGGATCGCGCGGGCCTCGGGGCGGACCCCGACGGCGTCCAGCAGCCGGAAGAGCGGGACGCCCTCGAAGGGGGTCTCGGGGACCCGCCAGCCCGTCACGCACTGGACGTCGCGGACGATCCGGGTCTGCGGCAGGGCACGCAATGCGTCGAGGGTGTACGTGGCCGGGCGCTCGACCAGGCCGTCGACGGTCAGCCGGTAGGCGGCCGGACCGCGTTCGGGAACCGAGGAGGCGACCGAGTAGTACCGGAACCCGCCGCCTCCCGGCAGCAGTCCGGTGAGCCCGGTGGGGTCCTTGCTCGCGGCCGCCCCCAGTACGGCGTCGAACCCCGACTGGAGCTTCGGCGCGAGGGCCAGACCGAGGGCGCCGAGCCCCACCATGCCGAGGACCAGCCGCCGGCCCACGGGGGCACCGCGGCCGTCGGGGTCGGGAACGGGGTCGGGGCCGAGGTCCGGGCCTGGTTGCTGGTCTGTGCTCACGTGGCGATTCGACCACCCTCGGCACCCCGGCGGCCAGGGTCCGCGCCCGCCCGTCAGACTTCCGTAAGGCGCGCTCACGCGCACAGGGGCCCGCACGGCCGTCCGGCCGGGCCCGCGCGGGGCGGGACCGGCCGGACCACGGGGACCCGACTACGCCCCGCTCGCCTTGAGCATGTCCTCGCGCTCCACGAGCTTCACGCGCTCGCGGCCCTGCGGCTCGCCCAGCGCCTTCTCGGCGGCGTCGAGCTTGTACCAGCCCTCCCACGTCGTGAAGCGGACCTCCCTCTGCGCGAGGAAGGTCTCGACCGCCTCCGGCTCGGGAGCGGCGGGCGTCAGCAGGTTGCCGGCCGCGTGGTCGGCGAGCAGGCTGGCGACCGTCTCGTTCGCGTCGCCCTTGGTGTGGCCGATCAGGCCGATGGGGCCGCGGCGGATCCAGCCGGTGACGTACGTGGACGCGAGGTGCGCGCCGGCTTCGATGACGCGGCCGGCCTCGTCCGGAACCGTGCCGGAGTCGACGTCCCAGGGCAGCTTGGGCAGTTCGTCGGAGAGGTAGCCGACGGCCCGGTAGACGGACTGGACGCCCCAGTCGGTGAACGTGCCGGTGCCCTTGACGTTGCCGGTGCCGTCGAGCTCGGTGCGCTCGGTGCGCAGGCCCACGACCTTGCCGTCCTCGCCGAGGACCTCGGTGGGCGACTCGAAGAAGTGCAGGAAGAGCTTGTGCGGGCGCTCGCCTATGTCGCGGATCGCCCAGTTCTCCAGGGTCTTGGCGACCATGTCCGCCTGCTTGTTGGAGCGGCGGGTGGTGATCGAACCCTCGTCGTAGTCGATGTCCTCGGGGTTGACGATGACCTCGATGTTCGGCGAGTGGTCCAGCTCGCGCAGCTCCATCGGGCTGAACTTGGCCTGCGCGGGGCCGCGACGGCCGAAGACGTGGACCTCGAGGGCCTTGTTGGCCTTGAGGCCGTCGTAGACGTTCGCCGGGATCTCGGTCGGCAGCAGCTCGTCGGCGGTCTTGGCGAGGATCCGGGCCACGTCGAGGGCGACGTTGCCGACGCCGAGGACAGCGACCTTCTCGGCCTCCAGCGGCCAGGTGCGCGGCACGTCGGGGTGGCCGTCGTACCAGGAGACGAAGTCGGCGGCGCCGTAGGAGCCGTCGAGGTCGACACCGGGGATGGTGAGCGCGCGGTCCGCGGTGGCGCCGGTGGAGAAGATCACGGCGTCGTAGAAGGAGCGCAGCTCGTCGAGGCTGATGTCGTTCGGGTAGTCGACGTTGCCGAAGAGGCGGACCTGCGGCTTGTCGAGCACCTGGTGCAGGGCGGTGATGATGCCCTTGATGCGGGGGTGGTCGGGAGCGACGCCGTAGCGGATCAGACCGAAGGGGGCCGGCATCCGTTCGAAGATGTCGATGGACACACCCGGCTCGGCGGCCGCCTCGGACTTCAGCAGGGCGTCGGCGGCGTAGATGCCGGCGGGGCCGGCACCGACGATTGCTACCCGCAGGGGGCGAGGCATGGCTGGGTTCCCTTCGAACGACGAAAGACTCGATCAAGGGAACCCTAAGCTAAGGGCAGCCTAACCCGGCACCCACCCCCTGGTTATGCCCCTATAACCCAACCTTATGGCTTCCCCAAGACTTGGTTGGAGTGGGCGTGGGCCTCGCGGGCCGTGAGCTGCCCCTGGACGAAAGCGTCCGTATCCGGAGAGTACGGACCACCATGGTCGAAGAGCAGCTCCGTGATGCGCCGCCATTCCGCGACGGCGGCGCGGGTGGGGGCGTCGGCGCTCTCCAGGTCGCCCGCGGCCTCCACGGCGGCGGCCTCGCCGGCTTCGAGCGCCTCCTCGGCCTGGTGGTGGGTCAGGCCGGTGGCCTGCTCCCGCACCCGGGCGCGGGCCGCGCGCTCCGCGTCGGAGGGGACGTGCGGTTCGTTGGCGGCGTCGTCGGTCACGGCGGTTCTGCCTCTGCTTCCTGTTTCGGGAATCGTGGGGATCGTGGGGATCGTGGGGATGGCGGGGATCGTGGGGATGGCGGGGATCGTTGTGGGCGGGCGTTCCGGGCGGAGTCGGCCCGGGGTCACCAGGTCTCGGTGACGGTCACGGGGAACTCCTCCCGCGTACGAACCGTGACGGTGCCCGCATCGGTGCCCCCGTACACCTCGTGCCGCCAAGCCGCGAAGACCCGTACCACCCTGCGGGCGTCGTCGCCACGGCCCTTGCCCACCGAGCGGGTGGTGAAGGCCACCTCCGCGAGGCCCCTCCCGCGCACCTTGCGGACGCGGACCTCGCCGATGCCGTCCGCCGAGATGAACGTGTCCTCGTCGGTGCGGTGCTCCGCGTAATAGGCGACGAAGTCCCGCCTCATGTCGAACCACCCGGCCGCGCCGCAGGGACCCGCGCCATTGGTGGCGGCGCCGGGTCCGGAGGTGCCGTCCGTGGGCGGGTCGGGCGCGCCCGTGTCCTGATCGGTGGGCGGGTCGGCAGGGCCGCCCGTCTCCTGATCGGTCGGAGGACCGGCCTGACCCCCGGTCTCCTCGTCCGTGGGCGGGCCGGCGTATCCTCCCGTCTCCTCATCGGTCGGGGGGCCGGCGTATCCACCCGTCTCCTCCTCCGTCGGCGGGCCCGCGTATCCGCCCGTCTGCTCCTCCGTCGGGACGTCGGGCGCGGCGGTGGTCCCGCCCGCGCCGGCATCCGTACCCGTCGTCCCGTCCAGATCGCAGCGCTCCGCACCGGACGCCGCCACGGGAGCGGCGGGCCCGGCCGCCTCCCCCGCCCGTACGGTGCCGCAGGCCGCGAGTCCGGCGCACAGGAGTACCGCCAGCGCGGCCAGGGCGGCCGTCCGCCCGGTCCGGGATACCGCAGTCGTCGTCATGTCATCTCCCCCTTCTGCCCGTGTAGAGGGCTCCGCGTGGGGCGCGGTTGCCTCCCGGGCCGCCGTTCCCGCAGGGCGGGGGCGTGGTATCGCTGTGCCGCATGACGAACCCCCCGACTCCCCCGGTCCCGGTCCCCCTTGAGGCGCGGCCCGTCCTCTTCCTCGACGTGGACGGACCCCTCATCCCGTTCGGGTCCGCGCACGGCTACCCGGTCTACGAGTACCCCGGCGCGCCGACCGGAGCCGACGGGCACCCCCTCCTCTCCCGGCTCGATCCCGCACTCGGGCCGCGGCTCGCCGGTCTGCCGTGCGAGCTCGTCTGGGCCACGACCTGGATGGACGACGCCAACGCCTGCGTCGCCCCTCGGCTCGGGCTGCCGGACCTGCCGGTGGCGGACTGGCCCGAGCCCTCCGCCGAGGACTTCCGGAGCGGCGTCCACTGGAAGACCGCCGGCCTCGTCGCGTGGGCCGCGGGCCGGGCGTTCGCATGGGTCGACGACGAGATCGGCGACGCGGACCGCCGTTGGGTGTCCGCCCACCACCCCGGCCCGGCCCTCCTCCACCGCGTCGACCCCCGGGTCGGCCTCGGCGACGGCGACTTCGCCGTTCTGGAGGCGTGGCTGCACGCCCACGGCGGCTGAGCCCGGGCAGTTGCGGGCCCTGCGCCCGAGCCGGGCGGCGGCCGCCCCGCCCGCCACCCGGCGTACGCCCGGGGAGCGTTCGCCGCCCGCCGGACCAACGGGGTCTGGCTTCGAGCGCCGTCCGGCATGGGTAGGCTTCCCGCGACACAGTGTGCGGCGGGTTTCGGGGTGGGGTCATGGGGCGTCAGATGCGTGTGCCCGGTGCGGTACTGGCGGCCGTGCTGCTGCTGGCAGCCGCCGGATGTTCCGGAGCGGGGAGCGGATCCGGGGCGGATCCCGGCGACGATCCGAAGCCGGGCGGCTCCGCGCCCGCCACCTCCGCCGCTCCCGCCGACGGGAAGCCCCCCTCCGGCGACGTGCTCCCCGGCATGGTCGGCGTCTCCGTGGCCCGTACGCAGCTGGCCGCGCTGAAGGTGGCTCCGCCGGGAACCATGTCGGGCTACAGCCGGGACAAGTTCACGCACTGGGCGGAGCAGGGCGACAAGTGCGACACCCGCGAGGTGATCCTCCAGCGGGACGGTGCGAACGTCACCCGGGACTCCCAGTGCAAGGCCGTGTCCGGCACGTGGAAGAGCCTGTACGACGATGTGGTGGTCACCGAGGCCTCGAAGATCGACATCGACCACATGGTGCCCCTCGCCGAGGGATGGCGCTCCGGCGCGGCCGGCTGGGACGCAGCGAAGCGCAAGGCCTTCGCGAACGATCTGACGCGCCCTCAACTGCTGGCGGTGACCGCCTCGTCGAACCGTTCGAAGGGCGACCAGAGTCCCGACCTGTGGCAGCCGCCGTCGAAGACGGCCTGGTGTCAGTACGGGCGGGCCTGGACGACGGTCAAGTCCACGTACGGGCTGACCGTCACCGAGCCCGAGAAGAAGATGCTCTCCACCATGCTGGACACCTGCGCGGCCTGACGCGGCTCACCCCGAGACCGTTCGCCCCCAGACGGTTCACCCCAGGACGGCGATGCCCAGGGGGCGCGATCCCGCCGCGAGCCGGCGGCTGCTCCCGGTGTCGAGGTCCACGACCGTGATGCCGTTCCAGTAGCCGTCCCGGGTGTAGCCCCCGGTGACGTAGGCCGTCCGCCCGTCCCGGGACACGGCCACGCCCTCGTGCGGCCCGTCCAGCGGGTACACCCGCTCCGAGCCGTCCGGGGAACGGACCGTGAGGGAGGGCCCCTTGCCCTTGCCCGGTTCCACCGCCCCCGTGCCGACCACCAGCAGCCTGCCGTCCGCCGTGATCGCGGCCCCGTGCTGATGGGTGTCGGCGGTCATCTCCTCCACCGTGGTGCGGCCCGTCCGCGGATCCACCACCGCGAGCCGCTCGCCCTCGAAGGGCAGCAGGAGCATCCCGTCCGCCGGCCGTACGACGGCGTAGTGCGGCTTCAGCCAGGAGCCGAGGCCGCCCTCCGTCCCGTACGGGGCGACCTCGATGCGTCGCGGCGGCTCGGATGCCGCGCTTTCACCGGTTCCGCCGGTTCCCCCGCAGGATCCGACGGGCACGACGGTGACGTCGAAGGAGTCGTGGCCGGTGACGTACACCTCCGAGCCGTCGCGCGAGACGTCCACGTCGAAGGGTCGGCGGCCCACCGGGACCACCGCCGTGACCTGGGTCTTCGCCGTGTCGATGACCTCCAGGACGCCGGTGGTCCCGGGCACGTTGACCCCGGCGTACGCATGCGCGCCGTCGGGCGAGAGCGCGATGCCCATGCCGCCGCCCCGGTACTCGCCGCCGGTCGCGGGCCCGGTGCCGGTGGTGCGGTACGGGATCATGGTCAGCCGGGTCCGCGTCCGCGTGTCCACGACGGCGACCCCCTCGGCCGTGGCCACCCAGGCCCGGCCGTCCGCGCCGACCACCAGGCCGTACGGGGCCCTGCCGACCGGCACCGAGCCGACCGCCCCGCGCTCCGGGTCGACGAAGGTGACGGTGTCGGCCCCGAAGTCGGCGACCAGCAGGGTGCCGCCCGGGGTGGTCGCGGCCGTCGGCAGCGGGGAGGCCGCGGGGGCGGCGGTCGGGGGCGCGTCGGGGGTGGAGCAGGCCCCCAGCAGCAGTGCTCCGGCGAGGGCCGCGACGGCGGTACGGGTTCCCCGTACGCGGCGGCGCGGGTGCGGGCGGGCGTGCTGCGGCATGGGCGTGGCCCCTTTCGGTTCCGGGGGCGGGGCCCGGTGGTGCGCCCGCTCCCCCGTACCCATCCTCACCTCGCGAGGCCGCCCGACCGCTCGGCCCGGCGGCCGACAGCGGGGTCAGCCGATCGGTCGATGCGGGGACGCACCCAGCCGGGGTGGGTGGGGCGAAGGATGCAGGTGGGGCGCCCTGGGGCGGGGTGGGCGGCTCAGCCCTCGTACTCCGTCAGGTCGATGCCGTGGAGGTTGAGGAGCGCGCCGGTCTCCGGGTGGTTGATGTCCTTCTCGGCGGTCATGCCCAGCTTGCGGATCACGTTCTCGGACTCGTCGTTGCCCGCCCGGTTGACGGCGACGACCCGGTCGAGGCCCCGATCCTGGAGGGCGAACTCCAGGGTGGCGTGCGCGGCCTCGGAGCCGTAGCCCTGGCCCCAGTAGGAACGGCCGAGCCGCCAGGTGATTTCGGCCGCCGGCAGGACCTCGGGCAGCCACCACGGCATGGAGAGCCCCACGGCTCCGATCAGCTCGCCGGAGGCCAGCAGCTCCACGGCGAAGATCCCGAAGCCCTCCTCGTCCCACTCGTCCTCCCACCGCTCGATGGTCTCGGCGGTCTCCTCCAGGTCGAGGGTCTCGCCGTCGCCGATCCAGCGCATCACCTCGGGGTCGGCGTTGATCTCCGACAGGGGGACGAGGTCGTCCTCGGACCAGCGGCGGAGGAGGAGGCGGGGGGTACGGATCTCGGTCATGCCTCCATCCTGCCGAACGCACCGGACATCGCGTAATCGGGTCCGCCGTCGGGCCTCGCCAGTGCTCTGACCGGGAAGGTTTGCCGGATTGGGACGTGCGAGATGATCGCGTCGTGACTGAGATCGTTCTGATGTCGGATCCGAAGGTCGCCGCGATACCCGTCGCGGAGTGCGGTGACCCTCTCGTGGACGTCCGCCTCGGAGGTTCGCTGCTGGTCGACCCGCGCAAGCAGGACCCGGCCGATGGATTCGGGTACCCACGGAGATCACACCTCGCCACTGACCGGCACGGACAACCCGGCGAACCTTCCCTGTCACCGCACCAGGCCGTCCGTCGGATCCCCCGCCGGGACGGTGATCGCGTCGAGCTGCGCCCGCAGGTAGACGTGCGAGTCGACCGGCTCGTGCACGATCCGCCCCAGCGGCGCCGGGAGGGATTCCACCCGGGTGTGCGGGTCGCACTCGTAGAAGTAGACCAGCGAGATCAGCTCCTCGGCGGGCGCGTCGGCGGGCGGCGGCAGTACCCGGTGGCGGCCGGCCCGCCACCGGTCGCCCGTCCAGCGCGCCATCAGGTCTCCGATGTTCACGGTGAGCGCGGCCGGATCGTACGGGGCGTCCTGCCAGCCCTCGGCGTCGGTGTGGATCTGGAGTCCGCCGGTGCCCAGCTGCCGGTCCAGGACGGTGACGGTCCCGAAGTCGGTGTGCGCGCCGATGCGGAACTGGCCGGGCAGCGGCGGCCCGACGATCTCGGTGCCGGGATACCAGTTGACGTTGAACCCCCAGGTGGGGTGGCCGGTGTGACGGGTGAAATGGTCCGTGCCCAGGCCCAGGGCGGTGGCCAGCAGCTCCAGCAGCTCGTCGGAGAGCGCGCGCATCGCGGCCAGGTACTCCGTCACCAGCCCGCGCAGCACGGGCACTTCGGCCGGCCAGGCGTTCGGCCGGAACCACTCGGCGTCCACCGAGGCGATCCCCGTCGGCTCCTCCGCCGCCCAGGACCACGATTCCTTGAGGTCCGGCGGGGATGCCGCGCCCTCCGCGTAGCTGTTGGCCTCGGCGCCCGGGCCGAGCCAGCCGCGGTCGCCGACCGCGACGGCGTACGGGGCCTTGACGGCGGCCGGGAGCCGGAAGAAGGTCCGCGCCGCCTCCCGGATCCGCCGGGGCAGCTCCGGGTCCACCCCGTGCCCGGCCACCAGCAGGAAGCCGGCCGTCCGCAGCGCCTCGTCGACACGGGCGGCCACGAGGCGGCGTGCCTCGGGCCCGCCCGTTCGCCACGGGCCGAGATCGATCAAGGGGACCTGGGAACTCGCCATGCGCGACCTGCTTTCCGGGCCGGGGGCGCGGCGGGAACCCAGGGCGTGCCTGGGCTCCGCTCAGCCCCGTAGGACGTACCGGACCAGGCCCTCCCCGGTACCGGCCTCCGTGAAACCGGCCCGCCGCAGCACCGCCCGGGAGGATGCGTTGTCGTCGTCCGTCGTGGCCTCCAGCCGGGTGACGCCCGGTCGCCCGAAGGCCCAGGCCGACAGGGCCTTCAGCGCCTCGGTGGCGTAGCCGTTGCCGCGGGCCGAGGGGACCAGGTCGTAGCCGAGCTCGGTGCGGCCGTCCGCGTCCGGGGCGGCGTGGAAGCCCATGCCGCCGATGGCCTTGCGGTCGCTCGCGCGGACGATGACGTACGGTCCCCAGCCCGCCCGGTACGTGCCTTCCTCGCGCGCCCTCGTCACGATCCCGCCGGCGTCCCGGGTGTCGTCGGCAGGTCCGTCCTCCACCCAGACGAACCCGCCGTTGCCGCCCGCTTGCAGGTCGGCCGCGACCGCCGGGGACATGGGGCAGAGCAGTACGCGCTCGGCCGCGACGGGGTCGGCGTACCAGCGCCAGGTCGTCAGGCGGGCCAGGCCGGGGAGTTCGCCCCGGCCCGTGGCCCAGAGCAGGGTCCGCCAGGCCTCGTGGCCGCGCGGGAGGTGCGGGAAGAGCCGGTCCAGGACCCGCTCGGCCAGTGCGGGGTCCGGCACCCAGTCGTGGACGCCGAGTCCGCCGAGGATGTCGTGGGTGTGCAGCAGGGTCTCGAGGACGCCCATCGCCGCGAAGCCGTCCGCGCCCGCGTCCCCGTACGGGTGCCAGGCGCGGGCGCCGGGTCCGGCGAGGGCCACGGCGGCCGACAGGAACCCGCCGGAAGCCTCGATCATGTCGACCAAGCCGGCCGGGCCGGTCCCCTCGTCGGCCCCTATCCGCAGAGGGACGTACGCATCGGTGGCGCGGACCGTGAGCTGGGCGGCGTAGGCGGTGAAGTCCTCGGTCACGTGGACGGCGGTGTCGCGGCAGCTCCACTCCAGGCCGGCGGCCGGAACGTCCCAGTCCAGGTGCGCCACCTCCCGCAGCGCCCGGGTGGTGAGCGACACCGCTGTATCGATGTCCTTGGAATTCATGATCGTCATAGGCGGCACCCTAGGGGCCCGTCCGGGTGCCGCCAAGGGGATATCCGTGCCCCACGGCCGGTGGTCCCGGTGGCGCGCCTGCGGGCCAGGGCCGGGGCGCGGGCGCTACTGCTTGTGCTCGGACGGCGCGCTGACCGCGCCCCGGTGAAGGGCGGAGCAAAACGGTGGAGATTTCGACGAGGGACGTCTTCGGGGCGCCCTGCTGGGTGAGCCTGATGGCCCGGGACCTCGGCGCGGCGCAGCGGTTCTACGGGGAGGTCGCGGGCTGGCGGTTCCGGCCCGCGCGGCTCGGCGAGGCCTTCTCCGTCGCCGAGCTGGACGGGATGCCGGTGGCCGGGATCGGGGCGCTGGCCGGGGATCTCGCGGTGGCCGTGGCCTGGACCCCGTACTTCGCCGTCGACGACGCCGACGTGGCGGTGGACCGGATCCGGGAACGCAGCGGCACGATCGCGGTCGGCCCGGTCTCCTTCGAGTCGGGGGGCCGCGGGGCGCTGGTGGCGGACCGGGACGGGGCGGTGTTCGGGATCTGGGAGGGCCAGGTCTCCTCGGGCTGGCGGGTCGGTACGGGACAGGCACCGGCCTGGCTGGAACTGCGCACCCGGGACGCCTTCGAGGCGGCGATCTTCTACGGGGAGGTGCTGGAGTGGGCCACCGGCCGCGCCGGGTGCTGCGAGGTCGCCTACGAGGAGGAGCGCGTGGTGCTGCGCCAGGACGGGGAGCCGGTGGCCCGCCTCGACAGCGGTCCCGTGGAGCCGGGTTCGTACAGCCCGTACACCCGGCCGCGCTGGCACGTGCACTTCCGGGTGCCCGCGCTGGAGCCGGCGGTGGAGGCGGCCGTCGCGCTGGGCGGCCGCGCGGTGTCCGAGACCGGGACGAGCGCGACCGAGCGGTGGGTGTCGCTGCGCGATCCGGACGGGGCGCTCTTCACCCTCACCTCGTCCCGGACGGACGGCGGGGCCGACGGGTAGGCGGGGCTCCCGGCTCCGCCGGGTCTACGGGAGCCGGTGGGTCTGCGGGCTCTGCCGGGTCTGCGGGCTCTGCCAGGGCTGCCGGGTCTACGGGAGCCGGTGGGTCTGCCGGGTCTACGGCCGTCGGCGGGTCTACGGCAGCCGGCGGGTCCGGGTCCAGTCGATGAGCTCGGCCGCGGACCAGGTATTGACCACCCGGTCGGCCGTCACCCCGCATTCCAGGGCGCGTTCACAGCCGAGGGTCTGCCAGTCGAGCTGTCCCGGGGCGTGCGCGTCGGTGTCGATCGCGAAGAGGGTGCCCGCGGCCACGGCCAGCCGGAGCAGCCGGCGCGGAGGGTCCAGCCGTTCGGGCCGGCTGTTGATCTCCACGGCGGCGCCCGACTCGGCGCAGGCCGCGAAGACGGCCTCGGCGTCGAACTCCGACTCCGGCCGGGTCTTGCCCGTCACCAGCCGCCCGGTGCAGTGGCCGAGGACGTCGAGGTGGGGGTTGCGTACGGCGGCGACCATCCGCCGGGTCATGGCGGGGGCGGCCATCCGGAGCTTGGAGTGGACGGAGCCGACGACCAGGTCCACCTCGGCCAGGAGTTCCGGCTCCTGGTCCAGCGAGCCGTCGTCGAGGATGTCGCACTCGATGCCGGTGAGCAGTCGGAACGGGGCCCAGGTCGCGTTGAGTTCGGCGACCGTGCGCAGCTGTTCCCGCAGCCGTTCCGGGGAGAGGCCCCGGGCGACGGTGAGGCGCGGCGAGTGGTCGGTGAGCACCGCCCAGTCGTGACCGAGGGCGGCCGCGGCCCGGGCCATCGCCTCGATGGGGCTGCCGCCGTCCGACCAGTCGGAGTGCAGGTGGCAGTCGCCGCGCAGGGCGGCGCGCAGGGCGAGGGCCTCGGGGCTGGGCGGTGGGCCTTCGGGGTGGGCCGCGACCTTCTCCTCCAGCCCCTGCAAGTACGCGGGGATCGCTCCGCCGAGGGCTTCGCGGACGACCTGGGCGGTTTTCGGGCCGATGCCCTTGACCGCTTCGAGGGTGCCCGCGCCGACCCGTTCGGCCAGCTCGTCCTCGCCCATCCGGCCGACGGCGGCGGCCGCCGTGCGGAAGGCCTGGACCCGGTAGGTCGGCTCCTGGGCGCGTTCCAGCAGGAAGGCGATCCGGTCCAGCGCGGCCACCGGGTCCATCGCGTGTCTCCCTCCACGAAGCGCGAAACGGCGGAGAGGGGGCCCGGGTCTCGGACCCGTGCCCCCTCTCCGCCCGGGTCAGGCGCCGTCGGCCGGGTCGGCCGCCGGACGGAACTGAAGGGCCAGGCCTGCGAGTACGGCGCCGGCCGCGGCGCTCAGCACCGCCGTGATGCCGGCCCACTCCAGGGAGCCGCCGACCGCGCCGCCGAGCGGGTCGAACCCGGCGACGCCGCCGACCACGTGGAGCGCGGCCACGCCCAGCGCGACCACCGCGCCGGCCCGCCACGCACCGGCCGTGTCCCGTACCGCCAGCAGGGCGCCGGCCGTCAGGCAGAGCAGGGTGACGGCCAGGGCGAGCAGCCCGCCGGGGTCGCCGGAGGCCAGGCCCGCCAGATCGCCGGGCACGTGCAGCGCACCGCAGAGGAGCAGTGCAAGGGCCACCGGCCAGCGCAGTATGTGGCGCAGGGCGCCCGTCCCCGGCCGTGCCGGGCGCCGGGCCGTGCTCGCGGACGGGCCCCGGGCCGGGGCCTGGGCCTGCGGTGCGGGCTGGTGGACGGGGGGCCGTACCCGGTCCGCCTGCTCGGGGCGGTGCTGCGGGGGCTGTTCGCCGGTGCCGAGGATGCTGACGAGCAGGGCCACGTCCTCGATGGGCCGGCCGAGGGCGGCGGCCTGCAGCGTGATGTCGGTTTCGACCAGCTCGTGCGGGGGCTCCCCCAGCAGGGTCACCATCTCGCGGACCTCGTGGACGGGCCGGGAGACGGCGGCCGCACGCAGCGCCGTGTGGCCGGGGTTGGGGACCTGGCCGGAGTCCTTGAGGAGGTTCACCAGATCGGTGACCTCCCGTACGGGGCGGCCGGTGGCGGCGGTCTCCAGGACGGTGTGTGCGGGTGGCGCCGCGGGCCGGGGTGCGGGGTCCGTGCGGTGTGCGCCCCCTGCCCCGGGACCGGGACCGGCCTGGGGACCAGCCTGGGCCTCGGGAGCGGTCCCGGACTCGGTCCAGGCGCCGCCGGGCTCGGGGCGGAAGTCGGGGTCGTCCGTGTCGGGGGCCGAGGGCCAGACGTCCGTGGTGTCGGGGAGCCGGCGCGGTTCTTCGTACTCCGTCGCGGCGAGCGTGATCGGGTCATTCATGGAAAGCTCCGTTCGCCGACGCGCGGGTCTACACATCGCACGCCGGTCATCGTGCGTCATGGGAAGCGCACGCTTTGTTACATTCAGCGGCACCCTGCCGCGCTGCGCCATTCGGGGCGGGCAAACGGGGGTCCCCCGCGGTGCCGCGGGCCCGGTCGGTACCCGTCGTGGGCATGGTGGGGGCATGAAGGGTACGGAGGTACTTGCCGACGCGTTCGGCCGGATCCATGGCGTGGTGCACGAGGCGGTCGAGGGGCTCGAGCCCGGGCAACTCGACGCGCGGATCGATCCCGGTGCGAACTCGATCACCTGGCTCGTCTGGCACCTGACCCGGATCCAGGACGACCACGTGGCGGATGCGGCCGGCTGGGAGCAGGTCTGGCAGGCGCAGGGCTGGGACGAGCGGTTCGGGCTCCCGCTGCCCCCCGGGTCGACCGGCTACGGGCACACCACCGAAGAGGCCGGCGCCGTCCGGGTCGACTCGGGGGAGCTCCTGCTGGGGTACTTCGACGCGGTCCACGCGCAGACGGGGCGGTTCCTGCAGGGGCTGTCCGCCGCCGATCTGGACCGGGTGGTCGACGAGCGGTGGGACCCGCCGGTGACCCTCGGGGTGCGGCTGGTCAGCGTGATCGGCGACGACCTCCAGCACGCGGGGCAGGCGGCCTTCGTCCGGGGCGTGCTGACGAGGGGCCGCTGATGGCGTCCGCGGGAGCCCTGCTACTGACGCTCCTCCTCGTGGCCGCCGACCCGGCGGCCGCCCTGGCCCCGGCCGCCCCGTCCCCCGGCCCCGAAGCCGGTGCATGGGCCAGGGCCTGGGCCGGCTCCGTAGCGCTCGACGGAGCCGGGGCCGACGGGACCGGCCACGGCTCGGGTGCCGACGCCCGCGCCCTCGCCGCCGAACGGCCCGTCGTCGAGACCGACCGGGGGGCGGTGCGCGGGCGGGAGGCCGCCGGGTACCGCACCTTCGAGGGAATCCCGTACGCCTCCCCGCCGACCGGGTCGCTGCGCTGGCGGCTCCCGGAGCCCGCCGCGCGCTGGACGGGCGCGCGGGACGCGGGTGCGCCCGGGGCCCGGTGCGTGCAGTTGCCCGCGGTGGGACCGGGCGGCCCGAGCGGCTCCGAGGACTGTCTGTTCCTCAACGTCACGGTCCCGGCGGAGACGATCGGCACCGGGCCGTCGTCGTCCACCGCCCGGAGCGGGCCCGGGGCGCACCCCGCGCCGGACCTCCCGCCGGGGGCGGCCGGACCGGCCGCGGCCACGCGCGCGACCGGCACCTCGCAGCGTGCCGGAACCACCGGCGCCCCGCCCCGGCCCGTGATGGTCTGGTTCCACGGCGGCGGGTTCATGAACGGTGCCGGGGATCCGTACCGCCCGGGCCGGCTGGCGTCGGCGGAGGGGGCCGGGGCCGTGGTCGTCACGGTCAACTACCGGCTCGGGATCTTCGGGCTCCTCGGGCATCCCGCGCTCCACGGAGCTCCCGACTTCGCGCTCGCCGACCAGCAGGCGGCCCTGCGCTGGGTGCGGGCGAACGCCGCCCGCTTCGGCGGCGATCCCGGCAACGTCACCGTGTTCGGCGAGTCCGCGGGCGGCCTGAGCGTCTGCATGCACCTCACCTCACCCGCCTCGGCCGGCCTGTTCCACCGGGCGATCGTGCAGAGCGGCTCCTGCTCGCTCACCGTCCCGCCGCACTCGTGGCTCCCCACGATGGCCGCCTACGAGCCGTTCGTGCCGGAGCCCCTGACCGTGGCCCGGGGAACCGCGGCGGCGGTCCGGCTCGGCTGCGGCCTGCCGACGGACGAAGAGGTACTAGAGTGCCTGCGCGGCCTCGCCCCGGAGGTCCTGGCGACACCCGAGCTCATGATGCTCTTCTCCGCGGTGTCCTACGGCACGCCGCTGCTCCCCACCGAGCCCCGACGGGCCCTGGAACGGGGGGAGTTCCACCGGGTCCCGGTGGTGCAGGGCTCGACCCGCGACGAGATGCGGATCTTCCTCGGGCAGACCCTGACCGCCCACCCGGTCGCCGACCCGCAGGCCTACCGGTCCCGGCTGCGCGCCGCGTTCGGGGTGCGGGCCGGACTCGTCGAGGCCGCCTATCCGGTGACGGCCCATCCGACGCCCGCGCTGGCCTTCGCCGCCGTGCTGACGGACGCCTCCTTCGTCTGCCCGCAACTGCGGGACAGCCGTGCGCTGGCGCGGCACGTGCCGACGTACGACTACGGGTTCGACGACCGGCACGCACCGGACTTCACCGGGCTGCCGCCGGTGCCGGGTTTCCCCTACGGGGCCTCGCACGGTTCGGAACTGCCGTACCTCTTCGACACCGGGCTCCCGATGAGCGCCGCGCAGCGGGTGCTCGCGGAGCGGATGACCGGCTACTGGACCCGGTTCGCGGCGACCGGCGATCCGAACGCCCCCGGGACGGGGCCCTGGTGGCCGCGCTCCCCCGCCGTGCTGTCCCTGGCGCCGGAACACTCGGGCGGCATCCGCCCGGTGGACGCGGCGACCCGGCACCACTGCGGGCTGTGGGACTCCCTCGGACACCCCCTGGGACAGGCTCTCGAAAGGGCGGGCTCGTGACCGGTTTGAACGACATCCTCCAGTCGTACGTGGACGACGGAACCCTGCCGGGGGCGGTGGCCTTGGTGGACCGGGGCGACGGCAAGGAACCCGAAGTGGCCGCCGTGGGCGGCGCGGACGCCGGGGGCGAGGCCCCGATGGTCCGCGACTCGATCTTCCGGATCGCCTCCCTCAGCAAACCGGTCACGGCGGCGGCGGTCATGATGCTGGTGGAGGACGGCCGGTTCGCACTCACCGACGCCGTCATGCCCTGGCTGCCGGAGATCGCCGCGCCGCTGGTCGTACGGACTCCCGGGAGCCCGGTCGACGAGGTGGTCCCGGCGAAGCGGCCGGTGACGGTGGCCGACCTGATGACCTTCCGGGCGGGATGGGGCTTCCCCTCCGACTTCTCGCTCCCGGCGGTCGCCCCGCTCTTCGGCGAGCTGCGCCAGGGCCCGCCGCGGCCGCAGGAGGTCGCGGGGCCGGACGAGTGGATGGCCGCGCTGGGCCGGATCCCGATGCTGTACCAGCCGGGCGAGGCCTGGCTGTACAACACCTGTTCGGACGTACTGGGCGTGCTGATCGCACGGGTGGCGGGGTGCTCGCTGCCGGAGTTCCTGGCGGAGCGGATCTTCGAGCCGCTGGACATGCCCGACACCGGTTTCGCCGTGCCGGCGGGGCAGTCGGGCCGGTTCACCCACTTCTACCGGGCCGGCGCGGACGGGGGCCTCGACCTCGTGGACGCCCCCGACGGGCAGTGGAGCGCCGTGCCCGCCTTCCCGTCCGGTGCGGGCGGGCTGGTCTCCACGGCGGACGACTACCACCGCTTCGCCCGGATGCTGCTCGACGGGGGCGGTCCGCTGCTGTCGTCCGATGCGGTGCGGCGGATGACCACCGACTGGCTGACCCCGGCCCAGCGGGACGGCGCCGCACTGTTCCTGGAGGGCCAGGGCTGGGGGTTCGGCGGGTCGGTCGACGTCATGCCTGCGGAGCCGTGGAACGTGCCGGGCCGCTACGGCTGGATCGGCGGCACCGGCACCGCCGCCCACATCGTCCCCTCGACGGGGGCCGTCACCATCCTGCTGACCCAGCGGGAGCTGACCGGCCCGTCGCCGGCCCCGGAGCCGATGCGCGCGGTGTGGGCGTACGCGGCCGCCTCGTAGGCCGCATACGCCGTCACGCCTTGAACTCTTGCTCCCCCGCGCTCCGTCAGTGGTTCTCGGTCGGCCGCAGATCGCGCGGGATCAGCGTCCAGGTGGTCGCCGCGGCGGCGATCGCCAGGACGCCGGCCATCAGGAACGCCGGGGTGATCGCGAGGGTGTAGGACTGCGAGGCGGCCTCGAGCAGGGTCCGGCCGAGGCCGCCGCCGAGCTGTTCGGCGGTGTGGGCGGCCTCGCCCACGGAGTCCCGTACGGCGGCGAGCGTCGGGGCGTCCAGGTCCAGCGCCGGGAGGTTGCCGCGGTAGAGCGCGGCGGCGGTGGAGCCGAGGATGGCGACGCCCATGGCCGAGCCGAGTTCGTAGCAGGTCTCCTCGATGGCGGCGGCGCTGGAGACCTCGTCGGCCGGGGCCGCGGAGATCAGGGTCACCGAGGCGACGGTGGTCGCGATGCCCGCGCCCAGGCCCATGATGGTCAGCGCCGCGGCGAAGGCGGGGTAGCCGAGGCCGGTGAACTGCTGGAGGGTCCAGGGCAGGGCCATGCCCGCGGCGAGGACCACCAGACCGCCGCCGAGCACGTGGCGGATCGCGAAGCGCTGCATGAGGCTCGGGGCGACCATCGAGGCGCAGATCAGCGCGAGCGGGGCGGGCAGCAGGTGCAGGCCCGCCTCCAGCGGGGTGTAGCCCTGGCCGTACTGGAACCACTGGGTGACCAGGAACAGGATCGCGCCCATGCCCACCATGGGCAGGAAGATCGCGGTGGCGGCCACGCTGAAGGCGGGCTTGGTGAAGAGCCGGACCTGGAGCAGCGGGTTGTCCAGGCGCAATTGGCGCCGGACGAACAGGGTCAGCGATATCGCGGCGAGGATCAGCAGGGCCCACGGCAGCGGGTCGGCGACGCCGCTCTTGCCGAGCTGCTTGATGCCGCCGGCGAGGGCGAGCATGCCGACGATCGACTGGGCGACCCCGGTCCAGTCCCACTTTCCGGCGGAGCGCGGGGAGCGGGATTCGGGGAGGTAGCGCAGGCCGGCCGCGACGATCACCGCGGTGACGGGCAGGTTGAGGAGGAAGGCGGAGTGCCAGCCGTAGTCCTGGACGAGGAGGCCGCCGACGACGGGGCCGAAGGCCATGCCGCCGCCGAAGACGGCGGCCCAGACGGCGAGGGCGAAGGCTCGTTCCTTGGCGTCGGTGAAGACGCTGCGCAGGATCGACAGGGTGGAGGGCATGATCGCGGCGCCGCCGACGCCGAGGAGGGCGCGGGCCGCGATGACGTGCCAGGCCTCGGTGGAGAAGACGGCGATGAGCGAGGCGAGGGCGAAGATGCCGAAGCCCGCCATGAGCAGCCGCTTGCGGCCCCAGCGGTCACCGAGGGCGCCGGCGGTGACGAGCAGCCCGGAGAGGGCGAGTGCGTAGATGTCGATGATCCACAGCTGCTGTACGGCGCCCGGCTGGAGGTCGCCGACGAGCGAGGGGAAGGCCACGTTGAGGATCGTGGTGTCCATCGAGATGAGCAGGAGACTGCCGGAGAGGATCGTGAGCACGATCCAGCGGCGCGGGTCCTGCGTGGGGGTGTGCATGGGGGTTCCGTTCACGGTTGTTTCACGGTCGTACGCGGGAGGGGTTCGCGGGTGCGGGGTGCGGGCTCAGGCCACCGGGGACGGCCGGGTTCCGCTGAGGAAGGAGGCGAGGACGAGCCGGCCGATGTCGCGTCGGGCGAGGTGCCCGTCGCGGACGCCCTCGGCAGCGGCGTCGAGCAGCCCCCAGAGCGAGTACCAGATCCAGTACGCGGGCAGGTCGACGCGGAGCCGGCCGAGGCGCTGGCCGAGGGCGAGGAAAGCGAGGGCCCGCTCGTCCTGGCGCTGGATCCCGGCCCGGAACTCGGGGTCGGCGAGCACGGTGGCATCGCGCGAGGTGAACCCGTACAGGTGCGCGGCGGGCAGCAGCCCGGTGACGAGCCGCTCCAGCGCGGCGTCGAACTCCGCCCCGTCGGCAGTGCCGGGCAGGTCGGCGGGGGCGAGGCACCCGTCGACCACGTGGATGGCCCGGACGGCGACGGCTTTGAGGAGTGCCTCGCGGGTGGCGTAGCGGCGGCTGAGCGTGGCGCGACTGGTTCCGATGCCTGCGGCGATGTGTGCCATGGAGGCACTGTGATCACCGGCGAGCACGCGTGCGGCGCCGTCCAGCAGCTCTTCTTCGTTCATCATGCGATCCTCCTTCGTATCAAACGATACAAATTTGTCTCACATGATGCAAATCTGTTCCGCGACATGCTCGCGGCGCAGCCGCCTGAGCCGTGCGGCATGATCGGCGCATGCTGATCCGGCAGGGCGGGCACTGTGCCGTGTTCCTGCGGGGAGGGCTGGACCCCGAGGAGGACGGCGTCCTCGGGCGGGCCCCATACGCTGTCCGGGTGATGACGGACGAGACCAAGGGTTCCGAGCAGGCCCGCTCCGCGGTGGCCGCGGCGGCGAAGTACGAGAAGTGGAAGGAGAACGGCGTACTGCTGCGCGCGTTCTTCTACATCGCCGGCACGCACCTCTTCGCCGGCTTCGTCTGGCTGCTGTTCATGCTGGGCGAGCACGCCGAGAAGTAGCCCGGAGACGGCCGGGCCCCGGCCTGCCCGGGAGGCTCAGTCCTGTTCCTCCGTGCCCGTGCGGGCCCGGGCGCCCGAGCGGGTGCGGCTGGTGGTCTGGGCGCGTTCCGGGTGGCGGCGTACGTACTCGCTTTCCAGTTCGTCCATCCGCCGGGTGTGCGTGACCAGCGCTTCGTCCGAACCGTGCAGCAGGGTTTCGTGGCGCGTGCGGTGGATGGCTTCGAGTTCCTTCATCAGGCGGCCTTCTTCCAGCCCGCCCGCCGACGGCCCGGCCTCGCGCGCCTCGTGCTCCGCCATGGCAGGTCACCTCTCCCTCGGCCGGGCCGGGCGCCTCGCCCGGCCGCGCTCACCCCATCATCCCGGAAGGGAAGAGATAGACACTGTCTACGGCCGCCTGGTAGACAGTGTCTATGGATCAACGGGAGCAGCAGGAGCGACAGGACGGCGGGCTGCGCGAGCGGCTGATCGACGTCGGTGTGGAAATCGTGACGGGCGAGGGAACCGCCGCGCTCGGGCTGCGCGAGATCGCCCGCCGTGCCGGGGTCTCCCACGGGGCGCCGCGGCGGTACTTCCCCACGCATCACGCGCTGCTGTCCGCGATCGCCCGGCGCGGTTTCGCGGAACTCGGCTCCCGCATCCCGGCCGCGATGGCGGGCCCGGGGGCGGACGACCCGCGCGGGCAGGTGCGGGCGCTGGGGCGCGCGTACGTCGGCTACGCGCTGGAGCACCCCGGCATGTTCGAGCTGATGTTCCGCCACGACCTGCTGGACAGTTCCGGGCAGGAGGGGCCGCCGGAGGCCCGGCTCCGCGATTCCACGCTGCCGATGTTCGAGCTGCTCGTCTCCCTGGTCGCCCGGTGCCGGACGGGCGACGAGCCCCGGATCACCGCCGCAGCACTGTGGGCCAATCTGCACGGCGTGGCCCAGCTGTGGTCCCGGGGCAGTCTGCCGCTCGCCCTCGACGGCGCTCCGGAGGGCTCCCTCGACCGGGTCGTCGACGCCGCCGTCGACGCACACCTGCGCCCGTGAGGCCCCAGCTCGCGCTCGGCGTCAGCGCGGCCGGCGCGATGCTCGTCGCCCTCGACGGGACCGTGCTGCTGATGGCGCAGCCCAGCCTGCGGCGGGACCTCGGCGCGAGTCTGGCCGAGGTGCAGTGGACGAGCGGTGCGTACCTGCTGAGCGTGGCCGCCTTCCTGGTACTCGCCGGCCGGCTGGGCGACCGGTACGGGCACACCCGGCTGCTCTTCACCGGCGTACTCGGCTTCGCGGCGACCTCGGCGGGCATCGCACTCGCCCCCGGGGCCGGCTGGGTGATCGCCCTGCGTGCGGCCCAGGGGCTGTTCGGGGCGCTGCTCCAGCCGGCGACGCTCGCCCTGCTGCGGCTCGCGTACCCGCCCGGGCGGATCGGCGGGCCGATCGCGGTGCGGACCGCGGCGATCGGGCTGGCCGCGGCGGCCGGGCCGCTTCTCGGGGGCGTGCTGGTCGAACGCTTCGGCTGGCGCGCGGTGTTCGTGGCGAACGTCCCCGCCGCACTCGCGATCGCGGCGGCGGCCCTCTTCGTACGGGTCCCCGCGCCCCCGCACACGGAGACCGGCGGCCGGATCCGGCCCGGCGGTGCCGCCCTCCTCGCGACGGCCCTCGCGGCGCTGGTCCACGCGCTGTCCGGCGTACCCGAACACGGCTGGTCGGGGCCCCGGACCCTGGCCGGGTTCGCCGCGTCGGCCGCGCTGGCGGCCCTGCTCGTACGGTCGGAGCGCCGCTCCGCCCAGCCCCTGGTGCCGCGCCCGGTGGCCCGCTCCGTCCCGGTGACGGCGTCCGTCGCGCTGCTGGCCGTGGTCTCCGCAGCCCTGTTCGGGGCGCTGTTCGGGGCCAGCTTCGCGCTCCAGGACGCGGCGGGGCTGGATCCGCTCGCCACCGGGCTGCGCGTGCTGCCGATGACGGCCGCCATGGTCGTCGGCGCACCGGTGGCGGGGGCCCTGCTGCGCCGGTTCGGGGCCCGCGGGACGGCGATGGCCGGGACCGGGCTGGTGGCGCTCGGGATCACGGGACTGGGTCCGGGCTGGGGCTTCGGGGTGCTCGGCGCGGGCTTCGCCGCGGTGATGGTGACGGCCACCGGCACGGTGGTCGGGGACGCCCCCGCCGGGCACGCGGGGGTGGTGGGCGGGCTCAAGCAGACCGCGATGAACGTGGGACCCGCCCTGGGCATCGCGGTGGCCGCGGGGACCGGGGCTTCGGTCGCGGTGCTGGCCGCGCTGGCCGCCGTAGGACTGCTGCCCGCCTCACGACTGCCCTCGTCACGGCCGGTCCCGTCAGGACCGGCAATGCCACCGCAGCCCTCGTCAGGACGGGCCACGCCACCGCAGCCCCCGTCACGGCCCGCCGGGGCCGGCCGCGCGGGTCACGCAGCTGCGGGCCACCTCGTCGGCGAAGGCGCGGGCGAGCGGGGCGAGGGCGGACCAGCGCCGGACGGCCCAACCGACGGCGAGCGGCGGCAGGGCGGGGACCGGAACCAGGCGCAGCGGCCCGTCTGATCCGGGGACCTGCCAGCCGGGCAGCGCGGGTACGACGGCGTGGCCGAGGCCCAGTTCGGCGAGGAGCAGGGCGGTGTCCCAGTCGGCGGCGCTGGTGTCGGAGCTGATCCGGATGCCCGCTTCGGCAAGGGCGGCGTCGAGGTGGGCGCGGGAGGTGGAGTTCTCCGGGAGTCGGATGTGGTGGACGGCGCCGAGGTCGGCCGGCTCCAGGCGGGAGCGGGCGGCGAGCGGGTCGTCGGCGCCGACCGCCAGGACCCAGGGCAGCCGCATGACGGGGCGCTGTTCGATGCCCCGCACGGGGGCGCCGATGGTGATCCACGCGAGGTCGAGGTCATCGGCGGCGAGGGCTTCGAAGCAGCTGCGGCTGGAGTTCTCGGTCTGGAACTCCAGGCTGACCCGGGGATGGCTGCGCCGGAAGGCGACGATCGCCTCGGCCATGAAGTGGCGCACGGTGGTGGCCCCGGTGGTGACGCGGACCGAGCCGCCGTCGCCCCGTACGAGGGCGTCGAGCCGGCGCAGGGCTCCGTCGAGCCCGGCGATGCCGTCGGCGGCGGCCGCCTGAAGGATCAGCCCGGCCCCGGTGGGCGAGACGCCGCGCGGGTGCCGCTCGAGGAGCGCGGCGCCGGTCTCCTTCTCCAAGCGGCGGATGTGCTGGCTGACGGCGGACTGGGTGCGGCCGAGGTCGCGGGCGACGGCGCTGAGGCTGCCGGCCCGGCAGACGGCGACGAAGACGCGGAGATCATCGAGGGTCACAACCCCCAAGCTATCCCTTGGGGGTTACGAGAAAACCGGAGGATTGACTTGGATGTCCGGCTGTCCGACGATCAGTTCACGGCCCAGGGCGGCAACCCGGTCCCGCCATCGCGAGGGCGGTACCGGGTGCCGACCCGCCGGCGTCAGGCCTCGGCCGTACGGGCGAGCTTGGCCATGACCTCGTCGCGCAGGAGCTCGTACTCCGTTCGCAGGCGGCGCCATTCGCTCTCCGGAGGACGGGGGATGACGATGCCCTCGGTGATCTTCTCGTCCGGGCCGAACTGCTCGCGGGTGAGGTCGATTTCTATGCCCATGCCCAGGCGGTTCCACCAGTGGTAGTCCACGCGCTCGCCGTCGACGAGGACTTCGCCGCGGATCAGCTCGCCGCCCAGCAGGTCGTTGAGGAGCATGGCGGTCACACCGCACTGGTCGCGGGCCGGGTTCTCCCGAGTCCATCGATCGCGGTACTCGGGCGTGCACGTCTGCTCACTCCAACTGCTGCGGACGGCACGGTCGATGTCGGTCAGAAGGAAGGGTGTCATGGCGCTCATCCTCGCAACCGGCACTGACATACATCCATACTCCGGCCGACCGTCCGGTCGGGTCTGTCGCGTTCTTGTCAGTCCCGCCGCCGATCGGTCGCGTTCCCGTCAGTCGTACACCGCTCGGTCGTACACCGCTCGGTCGGACACCGCTCGGTCGTACACCGCTCGGTCGTACACCGCTCGGTCGTGCGCCGGGTGGGTCCAGAGTCCCTCCCGCGCGAGCAGCGGGAGGACGCCTTCGCCGAACCAGTACGCCTCCTCGAGGTGCGGGACCCCCGAGAGCACGAACTCGTCGATGCCGAGCCGGTGGTACTCGATGATCCGGTCGGCCACTTCCCGGTGGCTTCCCACCAGGGCCGTGCCCGCTCCGCCGCGGACCAGGCCGATGCCGGCCCACAGGTTGGGCGTGATCTCCAGGGCGTCGGAGCGCCCTCCGTGCAGCGCCCGCATCCGGTGCTGGCCTTCCGATTCGCTGTCGCGCAGACCCGCTTGGACCGATCGGATCGCCTCGGGGCCGAACCCTTCGAGCAGTCGCCGGGCCTCGGCCCACGCCTGTCCGGCGGGGTCCCGGGTGATCACGTGGAGGCGGATGCCGAAACGCAGTCGCCGCCCGGCCCGTGCGGCGCGTGCTCGTACGCGAGCCAGCTTCTCCGCCACCTGTGCGGGTGGTTCCCCGAACGTCAGGTAGACATCGCTGTGGAGTGCGGCGACTTCGATCCCCTCCGGCGACGAGCCGCCGAAGTAGACGGAGGGCACGGGGTCGGGCAGCCGGCCGAGCCGGGCGCCCTCCACCCGCAGATGCGATCCGCTGAAGTCCACCGACTCCCCGCCCCACAGCCGGCGCACGATCTCCAGGAACTCTCCGGTTCTGCCGTACCGGGCGTCCTTCGCCAGGAAGTCGCCGTAGGCGCGCTGTTCCCGGCTCTCACCGCCGGTGACGACGTGGAGGAGGAGCCGGCCCTCCGAGTGCCGCTGGAAGGTGGCGGCCATCTGGGCGGTGAGGGTCGGGGAGACGAAGCCGGGCCGCAGGGCGACCATGAACTTGAGGCGTTCCGTTTCGCGCGCGAGCATGGCGGTGGTCACCCAGGCATCCTCACACCAGGAACCGGTCGGGGTGAGCGCACCGTCGAAGCCCAACTGTTCGGCCGCGACGGCGATTTGCGCGAGGTAGCGGACGGTGGCGGGCCGCTGCTCCTCCTTGCTGCCGGCCGCCACGTCGTGGCCGCCGCCCACCACGTTCCGGCCGTCGCCGTACGTGGGCAGGAACCAATGGAAGGCGAGCGTCACTGCCGGCCTGACCCGATCCGCCGGTTGGGGCCGGAGTCGTGGGCCGCGAGGAGGTCCAGGACGCTGTCGGCGCCGGCGATGTGCCGTACCAGCCGTTCCAGGCCGAGCCCGAAGCCGGCCGTCTGTATCCCGGACCGCTTCTTCCATTCCGCGTACACGCGGTTCGGCTCACCGCCGAGCAACCGGGACTGCTCGGCGATCTCGTTCGCGTCCTTCGGCCGGAGCCCTCCCGTCGCGAGTTCGCCGTGGCCCGCGGGCAGCATCAGATCGTAGGTCTCCTGGAGCCCGTCCTCACCCTGCTGGTAGAGCGAATCGCGTACACCGAGCGGATAGCGGTGGATCCAGAACGGTGAAGTGAATTTCTCGGTGAGGATCCGCTCCTCCTCATGGGTCAGATCGGTGTTCTGCGGCTCCCGCGACCCTCTCCCGGCAAGGGTGAGCGCCTCGGCGAAGGAAATGCGCGGGTAAGGGCCGCTGCGCAGGCCCGCCAGACGCTCCCCGGCCCCGCGACCCTCATCCGGGAGGATCGGCTCCAGATGGCGGGCAAGCCCGCCGAGGATGCCCTCGGTGACCGTGAACACCTCGTTCGCGTCCACGGCCCGCCACTCGACCACCACCTGAAAGAACGTGTACAGGTGCCTGCCCGACGTTTCCTCGCCCTCCATGAACCTCGATATCCGGCTCCACGGGGCTGGGAAGCAGCATTGCCTACTGCGCCGCCAAGGCGGGCCTGGACGTCATGACCACATCCCTGGCCCGGGTGCTCGGCCCGCAGGTGCGCGTCCTCAACCTCTCGCCGGCAGCGGTCGACACCGGCTTCGTCCCCGGCCGCGGTCCGTACCCAGGCGGCGTCGGCGCCGCTCCGGATCGCCGCGGACCCGGACGACGTGGCCTGCTCCTTGATCGGCGCCGTCACATCGTTGCGGCTCAGCACCGGCACCGTCGTCGTCATCGACGGCGGCGGGCACCTGTAGTCGCCGGGCCGCCGGCGAGGAGTTCGCCGATGACGTGGCGGGCGATGGCCGCCATGACGGGGTTCGTCTCCTTGTAGTAGTTCAGTTCCATGAGCGCGATCGACAGGGCCCAGCCGCGGGCGCGCGTCCACATCGCGTCGTCTGCGTCCAGTGCGGCGCGGAAGGCGGGGCGGGCGGCCGCCGGAAGGACGTACCAGGCCGCGATCAGGTCGACGGCGGGTTCGCCGAGGCCGGCGCAGCCGAAGTCGATGACGGCGGCGAGCCTTCCGTCCGCGAGGAGCAGGTTCCCCGGTTGGAGATCGGCGTGGATCCACACCGACGGCCCGGACCAGGACTCGGCCCGCAGGGCTTCCTCCCAGAGGGCGGTCACCGCTCCCGTGTCCACGTCGGCGTCGGCGCTCGCGCCCAGTTCCGCGATCGCGGTGCGGGTCGCGGCGTCCCGGGCCGCCAGGGTCTCGCTGCGGTAGGAGGCCGGGGCGCCCGCCGGATCGGCCCGGTGCAGCGCGGAGACGAACTCCGCCAGGTCCTTGGCCAGCAGGTCCGGCTCCGCGATCCGGCCGGGCACGGGGTTCTCGCCGGGGACCCAGCCGAAGACGGACCAGGCCCAGGGATAGCCCTCGGCGGGCCGCCCCATGCCGATGGGGGCGGGGATGGGGGCAGGCAGGCCCGGGGCGAGCCGCGGCAGCCAGACGTGCTCCGTGCCCACGTCGCCGGCCGCGCCCGGCGTACGGGGAAGGCGTACGACCAGGTCCGCGCCCAGCCGGTACATGGCGTTGGACGTGCCGGCGGAGTCGACGCGCTCGACGGACAGCCCCGCCCACTGCGGGAACTGACCTGCGATCAGCCTGCGCACGAGGTCGGGGTCGATGTCGGGTTCGTCGGCGTGCATCTTTCCGGCGGGCATGAGCACCTTCCTGAAGGGTTCGAAGATCGCGGCTGCCACGGTAGCCGCCGGGCCGTCAGACTCCTGAGCCCGGCCCGGCTGGATGCCGGGCCGGGCTCGGTGGGGGGTGTCGGGCGGTCCTCATCGGGCGGGGATCACGGGGAATCCGGGAACCCCCGCGGGTCCCCGGGTCAGGGTGTGAACGTCCAGCGCTGGGCCGCGGTCGTGGCGCACGCGACCCGGGTGAGCCGGGTGCCGTTGGCCGTGGCGGAGCCGGCCGGGGTCAGGCATTGGCCGGAGTTGCGCAGGCTGCCGTCCGGGCCG
Organism: Streptomyces sp. NPDC058289; assembly: GCF_042880975.1. Classification (NCBI taxonomy): domain Bacteria; kingdom Bacillati; phylum Actinomycetota; class Actinomycetes; order Kitasatosporales; family Streptomycetaceae; genus Streptomyces; species Streptomyces sp. NPDC058289. The sequence goes on along the minus strand of NZ_JBHVYI010000018.1, from coordinate 19,267 downwards.
GTCTGCCAGGTCTGGCCGGAGCTGCCGTTGCAGGTCTGGATCGCGACGGCGGTGGCGGTGGCGGCGTCCAGGCAGACTCCGCCGAGGCCGGTCAGCCGGCCGTCGCCCTGCAGGGTCCAGCGCTGGTTGGGGCCGCCGTGGCAGCTGTAGAGGGTGGGCTGGGTGCCGGGGGTGGTGGCGCTGCCCGGGAGGTCCATACAGCTGGCCGAGGCCCCGTTGACCAGAGTCGCGGCCGCAGGCAGCGGGGTGGGGCGGCCGGTGAGGGTGATCTCGGCGGCGCTGCTCCAGGGGCCTCGGCCGCCCGCCTCGGTCAGCGCCTTCAGCCGGAGGTAGCGGCCCGCCTTCGCGGACAGGGAGACCGACTTGAGGGCCGCCGTGTCCGCGAAGGTGCCGGTGGCCACCGGGGATCCCCAGTCGGTGGTGGTGTCCGAGACGTAGACCTCGTAGCCGCCGATCCGGCCGTTGACCCCGCCGTCCTGGCGGGGCAGGTAGCCGAGGCCGTCGGCCGTGTAGCGGGCGCCGAGGTCGATCTGGATCTCGTGCGGGAGCGGCGCGGGCGCGGAGCCGGACCAGGCGGTGTGCCAGATGGTCCCGGTGTTCCCGTCGAAGGCGTTGCGGGCGGCGCCGTTCTCGCCGCTGGTCTCCTGGCTGTCGGCGGTGACCAGGGTCCAGGCCGCCTGCGGGACGGGGCTGGAGGTGACCGGGATCGGGTCGGCGGCCGGGACGGAGGTGCCGGTGGCCGAGACGCTGAAGGCGGCCGACTTCGTACCCGTCTTGGTCCACAGGATTCCGCCGCGGTCGGCGGCGTCGAAGAACCAGCCCGTCGCCGCCGCGTCGTAGGCGGCCTTGCTGGTCAGCCGGGTGAGGGCGGAACCGTCCACGGTGAGCGCGGTGGGGGCGGTGGCCACGTGGAGGCTGAACTCGTAGCCGCGCGAGGCCGGTTTGCCGGTGTAGCTGCCGACCGGGGCGGAGACGGACACGGTGACCGTGCCGGAGCCGGAGGCGGGGGCGGTGACGTCGACCTGTTGGCGGGCGAAGGCTCCCGTCTGGTGGGCGCGGGTGATTCCGTCGTCCTCGTACAGGCTGAAGGAGGTGGCGCCGCGCGGGTGGATGTCGTAGGTGAGGGTGGAGACGGGCTTCTCCCCCGTGTAGTTCATCTGCGGCCACATCGGGACGATGGCGCCGCCCTTGACGAACAGGGGCAGGGTGTCGAGCGGGGCCTGGTAGCCGTTGAGCCAGCCCGGTCCGGCGTAGGTCTTGCCCGTCCAGTAGTCCGTCCACGTGCCGGCCGGGAGGTAGATGCCGTCGCGCACGGAGGTGTCGGAGACGACGGGCGCGACGAGGAAGGAGTCTCCGGCCATGAACTGGCCGCTGGTCAGGTTCCCGCGCGCCACCGGGTCCTCGGGGTACTCCAGGACCATCGCGCGGGTGCTCGGGACGCCGGTCTCGTGCGCGGTGCGGCTCATCGTGTACAGGTACGGCATCAGCCGCATCTTCAGCTGGAGGTACTTGCGGTTGATCGAGAGGTAGGGCTCCGCGAACCGCCAGGGCTGCTTGTCCTGGTAGCCGGCGGACGGGCCGGTCGCGCCCCAGCCGGACATGGTCATGAAGGCCGGGGTGAAGGCCTTCCACTGGAGGTCGCGGGCGTACGTCTTGGGGCTGCCGGCGAAGATCCCGTCCACGTCGCCGGTGGCGTAGTTGAAGCCGGAGAGGCCGGCGCCGGTGATGGCGGGGACGTGCCAGCGCATGTCGTCCCAGGTGCCGTTGGTGTCACCGGTCCAGACGACGGCGTTGCGCTGGGTGCCGGCCCATCCGTCGACGGTCCAGACGTAGCGGCGGGCGTCGGAATTCTTCTCTATGCCGTCGACGGCCTGCTGCACTCCCGAGAAGGCCGTTTTGTAACCGCCGCCGATCCAGGCGACGTCGGTCTTCACGCCCCGCGAACCGGCCACCCCAACCTCGTCGTTGATGTTGCCCAGGCCCGTCGAGGTCCACAGTCCGGTCTGGAAGCCTTTGGCCTTCAGCGCGTCGACCGTGGACTTCAGGGGCCCGGTGTAGCCGCAGCCGTAGCCGTCGTTGGGCAGGAACCAGCCCGAGGGCATGTCCGCGGCGCGGGCGTCCGTGGCGTAGCCGACGACGTCCGGGGTGGTCTGGTGGCGGAGCCGGTTGTGGTCGCCCTGGTAGGCCGGGTTGGAGGCGTTGAAGCAGTCGGCGTTGCCGAGTTCGAAGCCCCACGCCGGAGCCATGAAGGGCTTGCCGCTGACGTCCGTGTAGGCATCCAGGACGGTCTTGAGGGAGTCGCCGGTGAAGTACCAGGCGTCGAAGCGCTTCTCGTCGTGGGCGAGGGTGGTGGGCGCGTTGAAACCGTACGAGCCCGGGGCCCAGGTGTTGCGCATCACGCCGTAGTTGTTGGTCGACACGTAGAAGGGTGCGGGGCTGGCGTTGTTGTTCTCGCGCCACTTGTTGTCGACCGCGATCGGGACGGTCTTGCCGCGCAGGGCCCATTCGCCCAGGCGCAGGCCCGTTCCGTAGAACTGCTCGTCCGTTCCGCGCGCGAGGTACTGGGTGGTCTGGCTGCTGGTCCAGGAGGTGGGCTGCGTTTCCTGCCAGACGAGGGTGGAGTTGTCGGCCCGGTAGACGGAGAACTGCAGCGGGGTCTTGTTGGCCCGGATCGTCAGGGAACCGGTGGTGATCTTGTAATAGGTGCCCGCGTCGGTCCAGGCGGCGCTCACGGGGCCGAAGTCGGTGGTGGGGGCGAGATCGGTGCCGGCCGGGTCGTTGGTGAAGGCGCCGTCGGGAGAGAGCCAGAGCCGGAAGATGTCCGCGCGGGCGACGACGACCCGGGCCTTGGCCCCGCCGGCGGTTGCGATGGTGAAGGTGTTCCCGGACTGGGTGAGGCCGGTGGCGTTGCCCGCCGTGGCGGGGGCCGGCGCCGTGGCGGCCGCCGAAGCCGCGGAGGAGAGGGGGCCGGCGCCGGCCAGACCCGCCACGGCGAGGGCCGCGGCGAGCAGTGCGGCCGCCGGGGCTCGCCGCCGCCGTTGGCTTCTGCGGATGCTGATGAGTCTCATGGGGCGGCTCCTCGTGCGGTCCGACTGCGGACACACCTTTTGGCATGCACCGGGCAACATAGCGGTCCGCAGGGCCCATTTGAAGGAAGATGATTGGAATGGCTGGTCAACGAGCATCTTTGAGCATGCGGAGCTTTGTCCGGCCCTTCACTCGTATGGCCCACCCGCCCTGCGGGGACCGCCCCGGGCCGCGACCCTGGGACGCACCACGGACTTTTCTGGAGGGCTCGGCACCCATGGAACAGGCGCAACAGCCCGCATCGCCGCAGCAGCCCGCATCGCTCCGTCAGATCCTCCTCGCCCCCGGGACCCTGCGGCTGCTCGCGCTCTCGGCGCTCATCGGCATCCCGGTCTCGCTGTTCGCCTTCGGCTTCGTCAGCCTCGAACACGAACTCCAGCACTGGGTGTGGCACACCGCGCCCGACCTGCTCGGCTACTCACGCGCCCCGTGGTGGTGGGGCCTGCCCACGCTCACTCTCGCCGGGCTGCTGGTCGCGCCGATCATCACGCGGATGGCCGGCGCGGGCGGACACGTCCCGGCCCACGGCTTCGGCGGCCCGCCGACCATGCCCCGCGAGACCCCGAGCGTGATCCTGGCCGCGCTGGCCTGCCTGCCCCTCGGTGTGATGCTCGGACCCGAGGCACCCCTGATGGCGATCGGCAGCGGTCTCGCCCTCCTCAGCGTCCGCGCCGCCCAGCGCGCCACCCAGCCCGAGCTGGCCACGGTGCTCGGCATGGCCGGATCCACCGCCGCCATCAGCACGATCTTCGGAAGTCCGCTGATCCCGGTGGTGATGGTGCTGGAGGGAGCCGCCCTCGTGGCCGGGGGCCCGCGGCTGTTCGTACTGATCCTGCCCGCCCTGGTCGCCAGCGGGGTCGGAGCCCTGGTCTTCACCGGCTTCGGGCACTGGACCGGCCTCGGCATCGGCGCGCTGACCCTTCCCCAGGAACCCGCCGCAGGCTTGCCCGACGCGGGCGACTTCCTGTGGGGCGTCCCCATGGCCGCCCTGATCGGGGTCCTCGTCGCCCTGGGCAAGTCCGCCGGCCTGCGCGTGCACGCCTGGACGGGCGCCTCCGTACAGCGGATCGTCCTGTGCGCGGTGGCCGTCGGCGTCTGCATCACCGCTTACGCGCTGATCACCGGGCGCTCCCCCGAGGAGGTGGCACTGTCCGGGCAGAACACCGTCGGCCTGCTAGCCGCCGACCCCTCGTCATGGGCCGTGGGGGCGCTGGTGGCCCTCTCGCTCTTCAAACTGATCGGCTGGAGCATCGCCCTGGGCAGCCTCCGGGGCGGCCCGATCTTCCCGTCCATCATGATCGGGGCGTCGATCGGCATCGCCTTCGGCAGCCTCCCCGGCTTCGGCATGGCCCCCGCCCTGGCGGCCGGCATCTGCGCGGCCGCTGTGGCCGGTACCCGGCTCCCGGTGACCGGCGCGGTCCTGGCCGCCGCCCTGCTGGGCAAGGAGGCCCCCACGCTGATGCCCCTGCTGGTGATCTCGGCGGTCACGGCGCTACTCGCCTCGGCCCTGATCGACCGCCAGCGCCCCGCGGACCCGGCCCACCTCCAGCCGCCCGCCGCGGCCGACTGAGCCGACCGGAAGACCGGCCGGGAAGGCGACAGCCACTGAGTGCAGTATCGACGCTACAGAAGGTAACAGCGGGTTGGGGAAGACAGTTGAGGCATGAACGTGGCCACAAGGCCAGACTGTGCCTTACCCCGTCCAGGCACTGGCTGCCGCTTTCGCTGACCAAAGACCTCCCTGTTGGTAAGCGCTCGAACACGAACGCGGCACGGCTGCGGCGCCTGGAGAAGTCCAAGGAACACAAGCGGCGTACCCGCGAACCGGGCGAGAAGAACAGCAAGCGACTGACCCGCACCTACGACCAGATCGCACAGCTCCGCGCAACAGCCAAGCGCCGGGCAATCGACGGGCAGCACAAGACCACCACCGGCATCGCCGAGAGCGCGGACACCAACGCAAGCCGCAACATCGACCACGCCGCAGGACATGCGGTGTCAGGACTGCTGAGCCCTCGCCAATAGGCGGGCAATGAAGCGTCAACCACCCACCGGGCCGCCCTGTGACTCGGACGGGATTCCGCCCCATTCACGAGGCGGAGGATGTCAATGGAGCGGGAGCAACCTCACGCTCAAACTGGAGGCCGATATCTCCAAGAGCGGGCTCATCCAGTGGATCAGCAAGCTCATGCGAGGGCCCGTCCCCAGCCCGTGACGGGTGGGGGGCTCACGGCCAGGACAGGCGCCGCCGGTGAGCCGTACCGGTGCCCGCAGGGATCGAAGACCAGAACCACCGGCTGCCCCGGACGCTGACGCCAGGAGATGCGTTCCGGGGCGTCTTCGCACACCGGGCAGCACGGCAGCGGACCCGCCTGACCCATCGGGCTCAGCGAGGTCGATGGGCTCACCGGCCGCGACGGGCTCAGCCGCCTCGGCTCCGTCCGGTGCTCGGGGGCGGCCGCGAGCTGCGTGGAGTGCGGATCGCTCATGGAGACTCCCTGGTCGTGCGGTTGGACTGCTCGCACTGTGCCATGGACGTGCCCCTTGACGCACGGGTGAATCCTCCAGTGTTCCGGCGATGTTCCGGCAGGTCAGGAGTGTGCGTCCCGTGCTCCACCCGCCGCTCCCCCGGGACTTGGCGCTCAGCGCGGCCCGCCGGCCACCTCCACCACACCCGATTCGTAGGCGGCGATGACCGCCTGGGCCCGGTCGCGGACGCCCAGCTTGCCGAAGATGCCGGTGATGTGGTTCTTGACCGTGGAGACGCTGATGTCCAGCTCTGCGGCGATCTCCGCGTTGTCGAGTCCGGTGGCCAACAGCTGCCAGATCTCCCGCTCCCGGGGTGTGAGTTCGGCCGGGACCTGCGCCGTCCGCCCGGCGGGCCGCACGGGGCCCCGTACGTACGTGGAGATCAGCCGGGTCAGCAGGCGCGGCGCCACCGCGGCCTCGCCGGTGTGGACGGTGCGGATCGCGGCGGTCAGCTCCTCCGGGGACACGTCCTTGGGCAGGAACCCGTAGGCGCCGGCCCGCAGGGCGGCGACCACGTACTCGTCCATGTCGAAGGTGCTCAGCGCCAGGACCCGGCACTCCGGCAGCAGCCCGGCCAGTTCCCCGGTGGCCCCGACCCCGTCCAGGACCGGCATCCGGATGTCCATGACGACCACGTCGGGCCGCAGCCGCTCCGCGAGGGCGACCGCCTCGGCCCCGTCCCCGGCCTCGCCGACGACCTCGAACTCCGGCTCGGGGGCCAGGATCAGGGCCAGGCCCCTCCGGACGAGCGGCTGGTCATCGGCAATGAGCACACGGATCATCCGCGTTCTTCCTCTCCCTCTCCCCCGGGCGCGTCCGGACCGGGCGGCGCCGGCAGGCGCGCCGCCACCCGAAATCCACCGCAGTCCAGGGCGGCCGCCTCCAGGGTGCCGCCCTGCAGGGCGACGCGTTCGCGCATTCCGATCAGACCGTAGCCGGTACCCGGAGCCGCCCGCGAAATGGCCGGCCGGTCCCCCGCCCCGTCGTCGCGGACCTCCACCGTCACCTCGTCCGGAAGGTACGTCAGCCGTACCTGGGCCCGGGCCCGCCCGGCGTGCTTGCGGGTGTTGGTCAGCGACTCCTGGACGATGCGGAACACCGTCAGGCCGAGGGCCGGCGGCAGCGGGCGGACCGGCCCGTCCACGGTGAACCCGGTCTCCAGGCCGCCGAGCCTGGCTTCGGCGACGATCCGGTCCAGGTCGCCGGTGCCGGGCTGGGGGGCCGGCGGGGTGTGTTCCGGTTCCTCCCCTGCCCGCAGCACGTCGAGCAGCTGCCTCATCTCGCGCAGTGCCATCCGCCCGGACCCCTCCAGGGTGACCAGGGCCTCGTGGGCCACCTGCGGGTCGTGCGCGAGGTTGGCCCGCGCTCCGCCGGCCATCAGCTGCATGGTGGTGATGTGGTGGGCCACGATGTCGTGCAGCTCCCGGGCGATCCGGCGGCGCTCCTCGGCCACGGCCCGTTCGGCGAGCAAGGTGCGGTTGGCCTCGGTCTCCTGCTGCCAGCGGCGCGTCAGCAGTGCGGCGGCGACGACGAGGAGGACGGCGACCGTGTTGCCGAGCAGGCCCGTGATGCGGCTCGTCCCCCCGAAGCCCCCGCTGCCGATCACCGTCAGCGGCACGGCCGCCAGGGCGGCCGCCGCCGTGACCACGGGGCCGCGCACGCGGGCCACGGAGTACAGCGCGACGATCGCTCCCGCGGAGAAGTGCGGGCCCTGTGAGGTGATCAGGTTCAGCGCCACGCCGAGGGCGAGCACCGCGCAGAGCACCGCCACCGGCCTGACCCGGCGGGCCAGCAGGCAGGGCGCGGTCAGGACCACCAGGGCGACGGCGGACACCGTGAGGGGCCGGCCTGCCTCCGCGGCGCCGAGCGAATAGCCGGTCAGGTCCACGACGACGGCCCCGATGGCCACGAGCGCGTCGTTGCGGGTCCAGTTCAGGGTCCGGATGCCGTTCAGGGTCCGGATCCGGTTCAGGGTCCGGATCCGGTTCAAGATCCGTGCCCCGCTCGAGCCCCGGGCGCCCTTCGAGTCCCGGGCCCGGTTCACGACCCGGTCCCGGTTCGCGTGGAGGGGCGCGCTCCCGCCCGCCCCGTCGTCCGTTCTGATCATCGGCATGCTCCATTTTCGCATCGGGGCGGCCCCGGACCGTGAGCCCTGAGGCGGAGCCCGGACCGGGACCGGAGTCCTGGTCGGGGGCCCGGACCGGCCCGTGCTCCCGGGTGGGAGCTCCTCCCGGGACCTGACGTTTCGGGGTGCGGGCGCTGATGAGCTGGTGAGCAGGCCGGGGACCCCCGGCCGCCGCCCCGTTACGGAGGACACCTTGATCCGCGCCCTGACCGCCTTCGCCACCCGAAGTCCATGGAAGGTCATAGCCCTCTGGGCGGTACTGGGCATCGCCCTGGCGATCCTCGGCCAGGCGCTGGTCTTCCGCGCCACGCAGGCCAGTACCGGCGAGTTCCTTCCGGACTCCTACGATTCCGCGGCCGCGCTGAAGGTCGCCGAGGAGCACTTCGGGGTCAAGCCCGATGCCAACCCGCTGACCGTGCTGGTGGCCCGCGCCGACGGTGCGCCGCTGACCGCCGCCGACGAGCGGCGGATCGACGCGGGGGCGGAGAAGCTGACCCGGCAGCGGATCGTCATGCCGCAGCCCAAGGACACCCCGTCCTTCCTGATGCAGGACCGTTCCCAGCTGCCCCGGATCAGCCCGGCGATGACGGCGCCCGACCGGAGCTTCCGGCTGCTGTCGGTCGAGCTGACCGGCAATCCCATGGATCCCGGAATGCAGAACCTGTACCGGGCCTTCCGGGACCACACCCGGGCCGAATTCGCGGAGACGGACCTGCGGACCGGGTTCACCGCCGGACTCGCCGACACCGTGGACACCGCCGACGCGGAGGAGACCCGGTCGAAGATCGTGGGCGCCGCCATGCTGGCGGTGATCGTACTGCTGCACGTGCTGGTGTTCCGCAGCGTCCTGGCGGCGTTGCTGCCGCTGATCGCCGTCACCGTCATCGGCGGGGCGGCGGCCGGGGTCGTGGTCGGCACCGCGCTCCTGACCGGAATCGAACTCGACGCATCCACACCCCAGCTGATCAGCGTGGTGCTCGTGGGCATCGGCATCGACTACTTCCTCTTCCTGCTGTTCCGCTTCCGTGAGCAGTTGCGCAGGCACCCCGAGCAGTCCGGCCGTGCCGCGGCGTCCGAGGTCGCCGCCCGGGTCGGTACGGCCGTCACCTGCGCGGCGCTGACCATCGTCGCCGCGTTCTCCACCCTCGCGGTGGCCACCTTCGGCCAGTTCCGGGTGCTGGGCCCGGCCATCGCCGTGTCCGTACTGGTGATGCTCCTCGGCAGCCTGACCCTGATGCCGGCCATCCTCGCGGTCACCGGCCGCAGGATGTTCTGGCCTTCGCGGGCGCTGAAGCAGGAGCCCCGCGAGGGCGTGGCCGCGCGGACGGGCAACCTGGTGGCTCGGCGGCCGCTGACCCTGGTGCTCGCCTCGGTGGCCCTGCTGGGGGCGCTGGCCGCGGGGATGGCCGGCATGCGGGTGGACTACGGGCAGAGCAGCGCGGGCGGCGAGCGTACGGCTTCGGCGGCGACGGCGGCCGAGATCGCCCGCGCCCTGCCCGCCGGGGTGTCGGATCCGGCGAGCGTGTTCGTGACCGCCTCCGACGGGGGCACCCTGACGACCGAGCGCCTCGGCGGACTCTCCCGCGCGCTGGCTTCGGTCGACGGCGTGGGCCAGGTGGCGCCCACGGTGCTGAGCCAGGACCGCCGGGCGGCCCGCATCGACCTCTTCCCCACCGCCGATCCGCACGGACAGGAGGCCCGTGACCTGGTCTCCGGTCCGGTCCGGGACGCGGTGGCCGCACACCGTCCGGACGGTACCGAGGCACATGTCGGCGGTACGGCGGCGATCTTCTCCGACATCGCGTCCGCCGTGGACAAGGACCTGAAGGTGGTCTTCCCGGTGGCGGCCGCCCTGATCGCGCTGATCCTGTTCCTGCTGCTGCGGAGCCTGCTCGCGCCGGTGGTCCTGATGCTCTCGGTGGGTCTGGGCTTCGCGGCCACGCTGGGTGCCTCGGCGCTGGTGTTCCAGCACGCGGCGGGCCGGCCGGGCGTGGACTTCTCGCTGCCACTGGTGCTGTTCCTGTTCGTGGTCGCGCTGGGCACCGACTACAACATCCTGATCACGGACCGGATCAGGGAGGAGATGGACCGGCCCGGTCCGGCCCGTGCGGCGGTGGCCCGGGCGGTGCGCCACACGGCGCCCGCCATCGCGACCGCTGGCCTGGTGCTGGCGTTCTCCTTCGGGAGCCTGGCCGCGAGCCCGGGGTCCGCGACTCAGCAGATCGGCTTCGCGACGGGTCTCGGGATCCTGCTCTCCGCGTTCGTGCTGTCGATCGTGCTGGTGCCGGCCCTGGCCGCGCTGCTGGGCCGCTTCCTCTGGTGGCCGCTCCGGCAGCGCCCGGTTGCCGAGAAGTCGGTACCGGGCGGCGGCGGGCACCGTGAGCCCGAGCGGGTCATGACCGGCTGAGCCGCCGGCCCGGTCGTGCGGGGGCCGGTGCGCGAAGCTCCGTGGAACGGACTTCGCGCACCGGCCCCCGCACACTCAGGCTCAGGCTCAGGCTCAGGCTCAGGCTCAGGCTCAGGCTCAGGCTCAGGCTCAGGCGAGCTTGTCGACCTCGGGGTGCTCGGCCAGCCAGGCGCGGACGGCCTGCTGTTCCTTGCCCTTCCCGAATTCCTGGATCTTGGCCTCCAGGCCGGTCAGCTGGGCCTCCGTCATCTTGAAGGAGCTCAGCCACTGGGCGACCTTCGGCTCGTCGGCCGCGAAGTCCTTGCGGGCGACGTTGTGGATGCCGTCGCCCTTGCCCCAGGTGCCCTGGGGATCCTCGAGCTTCGTCAGCTCGTAGGAGGCGTACGCCCAGTGCGGCGACCAGAGGACGACCGCCACGGGCTCCTTCTTCTCGTAGGCCCGCTTGAGCTCGGCGAGCATGCCCGGGGTCGATCCGTCGACGACCTTGTACTCGCCGTCGAGCCCGTACTGCGGCAGCACCTTGTCCTTGAGGAGGCCCATCGCGCCGGCGCTGGGCTCGATGCCGATGATCCGGCCCTTGAACTCCCCCGCCTTGCCCTTCAGGTCGGCGAGGGTCTTCACGTCCTTCATGTAGGAGGGGACGGCCAGCTCGATGGAGGTCGGCCCGTACCAGGAGCCGAGGTCGTCGAGCTTGTTCCCGTACTTCTTCCAGTACTCGGACTGCGTGGTCGGCAGCCAGGCATCGGTCTGGAAGTCGACCTGCCCCCCGGCGAGCCCGGTGAAGAGCGCGCCGAGTTCCAACTGCTTGGCCTCGACCTGGTACCCGCGGCGCTCCAGGAGCTCCTTCCAGAGGAAGGTGGAGGCGATGCCCTCGTCCCACGGGATGTAGCCGATGCTGATCTTGCGGCCCTTGCCGATGTTCTCGACACCGGCCCCGCCGACCGCGTTGACCTGCGATTTCCCGGAGTCGCCGAAGACTCCGAGGCCGCCGGCGACCAGGGACAGCACCACGGCCGAGGCCACGGCGAAGACGGGCTGCGGGCGGTGGCTCCACACCTTGGCGGTGCCGGTGGCGGCGGAGCGCGCCTTGGCGAGGGCGCGGCGGCCGAGCGGGGAGACCTGGTGGCCCAGGGCCCCGGTCATCCGGTCCAGATACATGGCGAGGATGACGATGGAGATGCCGGCTTCGAAGCCGAGGCCGATGTCCACGCTGCCGATGGCCCGGTAGACGGCGCCACCGAGGCCGCCGCCGCCGACCATGCCGGCGATGACCACCATGGACAGGCCCAGCATGATGACCTGGTTGATGCCCGCCATGATGGTGGGCAGCGCCAGCGGGAGCTGGACCCGTACGAGGGTATTGCGCGGGGTGGTACCGAAGGCCTCGGCGGCTTCGACGAGTTCGGCGTCGACCTGACGGATGCCGAGCTCGGTCATCCGGACGCCGGGGGCCAGCGAGAAGATGATGGTGGCGATGATGCCGGGCACCACGCCGACCCCGAAGAAGATGATGCCGGGGATGAGGTAGACCATGGCCGGCATGGTCTGCATGAAGTCCAGGACGGGCTTCAGGGTGGCGCTGACCTTGTCGGAGCGCGAGGCCCAGATGCCCATCGGGATCGCGAAGACCAGCGTGACCAGGGTGGCGACCACGACCAGCGCGAGCGTGGACATGGCCTCGGGCCACAGGGCGACGGAGTCGACCAGGGCGAAGCCGGCGAAGGCGAGCAGGGCGGCGAGCAGACCGCGCAGCCACCAGGCGGCGACGGCGAGGATGCCGGCCAGCAGCAGCGGGTTCGGCGCGGACAGGACGGCTTCGATGCCGTCGTAGAGCCCGGTGACGAGCGCGGCGATGGCGTCGAACAGCCAGGACAGGTGGCTCTGGAGGAAGTCGACACCGCTGTCGACCCAGGAGCCGAGGTTCAGGCGGGGCATCAGGCAGCCACCTCCGCGCAGTCCAGCACGGCGCGTCGCTCGTCGCCGATGAAGGCCACGAGGCGGCCCTGCGGGACGGAGCCGACGACGGTGCCGTCCTCGGCGGTGACGGCGACGTCGTGCGGGACGCGGGCGCTGACGGCGCACACGTCGGCGAGCGGGGTGCCGGCGGAGACCGTGGGGCAGCCGCAGTCCGGCCGGCCTCCGGGGTCCCCCGTCATGACGGCGTCGGCCGTCAGCACCCGCGAGCGGTCCACGTCCTGGATGAACGAGGCGACGTAGTCGTCGGCGGGGCGGGTGAGGATGTCCTCGGCCGTGCCCTGCTGGACGATGCGGCCGTCGCGCATGACGGCGATGGAGTCGCCGAGCCGCATGGCCTCGTTCAGGTCGTGGGTGATGAAGACGATGGTCTTGCCCAGGCTCTTCTGGAGTTCGAGCAGCTGGTCCTGCATGTCGCGGCGGATCAGCGGGTCGAGCGCGCTGAAGGACTCGTCCATCAGCAGCAGGTCGGCGTCGGTGGCCAGGGCGCGGGCGAGGCCGACGCGCTGCTGCATGCCGCCGGACAGCTCGTCGGGCCAGGACTTCTCCCAACCGCCGAGCCCGCAGAGGGCCAGCGCTTCGGCGGCCCGCCGTTCGCGCTCGGCCCGGGGGACACCCTGGACCTCCAGGCCGTAGCCCGCGTTCTCCAGCACGTCGCGGTGCGGGAACAGGGCGAAGTGCTGGAAGACCATGCTGATCTTGGTGGAGCGTACGCGGCGCATCTCGGCCGGCGAGAGTGCGGTGAGGTCCTCTCCGTCGAAGAGGATCCGGCCCGCGGTGGGCTCCAGCAGGCCGTTGAGCATGCGCAGCAAGGTGGACTTGCCCGAGCCCGACAGACCCATCACGACGAAGATCTGGCCGGGCTCGACGCGGAACGAGGCGTCGATCACCGCCGCCGTCGTTCCCTCGGCGCGCAGCTCGTCGCGGTCGGTCTCGCCGCTCTCGAGCGCGCGCACCGCCTTCGCGACGTCGGCGCCGTTGTCGGGTCCTCTACCGAACACCTTGTACACGTGCTCGGCTATGAGCGTGGACACATACACCCCAAGGGTCGTACCGGAGACGGCCCACCGGCGTGCGTGCGGCCGGCGGGCCGTGGAGCGCGACGGGATCCGTCCGTCACCCGCGCCCCGGCCGCTGTCGACCGGCGGACGGGTCCGCTCCAGACAGCACTACTGCCCCTACTTAACCCTTGCAAACGGTGAAGTGAGTCACGTCACTTACGCTGCGTCGCCACCCGCACCCGCGGCTGCGCCCGTGCAACCGGATTCCGCTTGCTGCGGGGATCCGGCTCCGGGGCGTTCCGGGTCGGCGAGCATCGAGGCCCGCAGATGGGCGAGCACCCGGGTCAGGAGGCGCGAGACCTGCATCTGGGAGATGCCGAGGGCGGCGCCGATCTGGGCCTGGGTGAGCTCCTCGCCGAAGCGCATCGACAGCATGCGGCGCTCGCGGTCGCTGAGGCGTTCCAGCAGCGGCGCCAGGGTCTGGATGTCCTCGACGCGCTCCAGCGCCGGCTCCTCGGCCCCCATCGTCTCGGCGAGGCTGTGGCCCTCGGTGCGGCCGTCGGTGTGTTCGGAGCCCGGGGCGTCGAGGGAGCCGCTGGTGTGGCCGTTGGCGGCGACGAGCCCCTCGATGACCTCTTCCTCGGTGAGCGAGAGGTGCGCGGCGAGGTCCCGGACCGTCGGCGGGTGGTCGAGGAGCGCGGTCAGCTCTTCCTTGGCCTTGGCCAGGTCGATCCGCAGTTCCTGGAGCCGGCGCGGTACGCGGACCGCCCAACTGGTGTCGCGGAAGTGCCGCTTGATCTCCCCGGTGATGTACGGCATGGCGAGGGAGGCGAACTCCACCTCGCGGGCCGGGTCGAACCGGTCGATGGCCTTGATCAGGCCGATGGTGCCGACCTGGAGCAGGTCTTCGAGGTCGCCTCCTTCGCCGCGGCCGCGGAAGGGTCGCATCGCGAACCGGACGAGCGAGATGTTCATCTCGATGAGGGTCTCGCGGACGTACCGGTACTCGGGGGTGCCCTCGTCGAGCTCGTGGAGCCGGCGGAAGAAGAGCCTCGTCAGCTCGCGCGCGTCCGCGGGGGCCACCTCGCGGGGCTCCGCGATGCGGGGCGGGAGCACGGTGGCCACGGGCTCTCCGGCGGCGGGGCCGGAGGGTCTGCCCACGGCGGGGCCCTGCACGGGGCCGGTCAACCGGCCGGCGCAGGGGCCGGGGCGGCGACCGGTCCGGGGACCGGGAAGCGAGCCCGGCAGGGACTCGGCGCGGGGGCCGGGAAGGGGGCCGGCGGTATGGGAGAACGGGGCGGGGGTCGGCACGGGGTCGCTCCTTGGGCTGGTCGGCTTGCGGCGCATGACCTTGATGGGCGTTCACCCTAGCCGGTTCCGCATCCGTTCCCCAGCTCCCTTCCTCCTAGATCAACCGGGCGGATCCCGGCCGCATTTGCGGCAGGGCTCCGTTCCGGTCGCACATCGGCCGTCCGGCCTCGGTTCCCTCGGCCGTCCGGTCAATTCCCTTGGGCGGCGGGCCCGGTGGCCGCGCCGGAGGGGGTTCCGGGGGCCGCTTGGGCCGTGGTGCCCGAGGTGGTGCGGAGCGCCCGGATCAGGGCCTCGATGCCGGCCTCCGCCTTGGAACGCGGGCAGCCCACGTTGAGGCGTACGAAGCCCGCGCCCTCGGGCCCGTAGGCGGTTCCCGGCATGATCGCCACCTTCTCGGTATGAATCAGCTCACGTTGGAGGACTTCGTCGGGAACCGCGAGGGGCCGGAGATCGATCCAGGCGAGGTAGCCGGCCCTCGGGGGCTGCCAGTCGAGCTCGGGGAAGGCGTGTGCGAGCCGCTCCCGCACCATGCCCAGGTTCTGCGCGACGTACGCGTTGAGCGCGTCGAGCCACGTTCCGCCCTCGCGGTAGGCGGCGATGTGTCCGGCCACGGAGAGGACGGCCGGGGAGGACAGTCCGTCGGCGTCCTTGAGGAGGGTGAGGTAGCGCCCACAGGACTCCGCGTCGCCGAAGATGCCGTAACTGCCGGTCAGCGCAGGGATGTTGAAGGACTTCGAGGCGGAGGTGACGATGGCCCAGCGGGTGCCGGGGCGGCCGTGCAGCGCCCAGGGGCGGTGCCGGTGCGGGGCATGCGCGAGATCGGAGTGAATCTCGTCACTGATCACCGCGACCCCGTGCCGTTCGCACAGCTCTGCCATCCGCTCCAGCTCGGCCGCGCTCCATACGTGGCCGGTCGGGTTGTGCGGGGAGCAGAGCAGCAGGACGGTGGTGTCGGGGCGGGCCAACTCCCGCTCCAGGGCCTCCTCGTCGCCGAGCGGGACTCCGCGCATCTCCCGGTCCCGGGCCGCGAGCAGCCGCGGGAAGGCGTCGTAGGCCGGGGTGTGGACGACGACCCCGTCGCCCGGCGAGGACCAGAGGTCCAGGATCCGGCCGAGCTGGTAGAGGACGGCGGGGGCGTAGGCGATGCGGTCCGCGGCGATCGGGGTGTCGTAGCGGGCGGCGTACCAGTGCCGGACGGCGGAGAGGAAGTCCTCGTGGCGCCAGCGGGAGTAGCCGAGGACCCCGTGCTCCAGGCGGCCGCGCAGGGCGGCGAGCACCTCGGGGGCGGTCTCGAAGTCCATGTCGGAGATCGTGAAGGGAAGCAGGTCCGGGGCTCCGAAGCGGTCCTCGACGTAGTCCCACTGGGTGCACCAGGTGCCGTGCCGGTCGACCGGCGCATCGAAGTCGTACCGGGCGAAGTCGTACGCGGCGAGGTCGTGGATGTCGGCCATGGGTCAGCCGACCGGGGTGAGCTTGGCGAGGGCGTCCTTCACGGACTGCACCTGGGGGCCGATGACGACCTGCACGTTGTGCTCGTCGAGCCGGACCACGGCGATGGCTCCGAGCTTCTTCAGCCGGACGTCGTCCAGCAGGGCGGCGTCGCCGACCGTCATGCGCAGGCGGGTGATGCAGTTGTCGAGGGCGTGGATGTTGGCCGGGCCGCCGAGGGCTTCGAGGAGGGCGACCGGGTCGTACTTGCCGGCGACCAGCTCGGCCTTCGGGGCGTCCGCGTCGACGGCGTCGTCCGCCGCCCCGGAGTCCGCGGGCTCGTCGTCGCGTCCGGGGGTCTTCAGGTTGAACCTGGTGATCGCCCAGCGGAAGAGGAAGTAGTACACGGCGAACCAGATCGCGGCGATCACCGGGACCAGGTACCACTTGGTGGTCGTGCCCTGGAGGACTCCGAAGACCAGCAGGTCGATGACGTTGCCGTCGGTGTTGCCGATGTACACGCCGAGGACGGCGGAGACCAGGAAGCCGAGGCCGACCAGGACCGCGTGGATCAGGTACAGCCACGGGGCGATGAAGAGGAAGAGGAATTCGAGCGGCTCGGTGACCCCGCCGACCACGCACGCGACGACGCCGGAGACGAGCAGTGCCTTGATCTCCGGGCGCATGGTGCGCTTGGCGCAGTGGTACATGGCCAGCGCCGCGCCCGGCAGGCCACCCAGGTACGCGGCCATCTTGCCCTGGGACAGGAACTGCGTCGAGGTGTGCGCCGCACCGGAGGGGGTGGGGCAGGAGAGCTGCGCGTAGAAGAGGTTCA
Organism: Streptomyces sp. NPDC058289; assembly: GCF_042880975.1. Taxonomy (NCBI): domain Bacteria; kingdom Bacillati; phylum Actinomycetota; class Actinomycetes; order Kitasatosporales; family Streptomycetaceae; genus Streptomyces; species Streptomyces sp. NPDC058289. The sequence continues at coordinate 2,570 of NZ_JBHVYI010000018.1, read as the reverse complement.
GGGCGCCGCTGACGTTCTCGCCGCAGACCACCCCGGCGCCGCCGGCGTCGGTGAAGCGGAACAGCGCGACGAGGATGTGGTGCAGTCCGATGGGGCGCAGCAGCACCTCGCCCATGCCGAAGAAGAAGGGGCCGAAGACTCCGGCGTGCGCGATGCCCGTGCCGACGGAGGCGATCCAGCTTCCGAGGGTGGGCCAGACCAGCGGGACGAGGAGTCCGACGATGCTCATGGCCAGGGCGGAGACGATCGGTACGAAGCGCAGACCGCCGAAGAAGGCGAGCGCGTCGGGCATCTGCTTGGTGCGGTAGCGCTTGTGGAGCAGGGCCACGATCACACCGACGGCGACCGCGCCGAGCAGTCCGGTGTCGATGGACTTCACGCCGAGCACGTCGGCGATGCCGTAGTGCGCGATCTCGCCCTTGTCCTCGAAGTCCACGCCGCGCGTGGTGAGGAAGAAGTTGACGGCGAGGTTCATGGAGGCGAAGCCGACGAAACCGGAGAAGGCGGCGACGCCCTTGTCCTCACGTGCGAGGCCGAGCGGAATCGCCATCGCGAAGAGGACCGGAAGGAACTTGAAGGCGACCAGACCGGTGTTGGACATCCAGGTGAACGCCAGCTGGAGGGGTTCGTTGTCCAGGAAGGAGAGGTTCTGCAGGACGGCCGGGCTGGAGAGCGAGGAGCCGACGCCCAGCATGATGCCGCAGAAGGCCAGGAGCGCCACGGGCAGCATGAAGGTCTTGCCCAGGCCCTGGAGGAATTCCCAGAGCGCTGCCTTCGTCTTCTTCATGGTGGATCTTTCGTCCGGATTCGGAGGGGGTCTCGCATAAAGATTCCGTTCTGTAAACGGACGGCGCTAAGAGGAGAAGGGCCCCAATCCATAAGGCCCGACGCCTCCCGCGCGCGCCTTCGTGCGGGCGCTCGTACGGGCCTCTTGTGCGGAGCTTGTGAACGCAGCACTCTGAGCGGACGATTCAGGGGGGTCCGATTTCATGATCATGCGATCACATTTACTGCGGCGGTACGGAGCCTCGCTCGCACTCGCTTCGGCGCTCGCGCTCGGGGTGGACACCGGCGCTTCGGCCGCCTCTCCACCGGAGGGTGAGGTTCTGTACGCCGGAGCGCCCGGAGCCGTCGGCGACAGCTACCTCGTCCTGCTGGACCCGGCGCGCGCGGCATCCCGTACGGAACAGGGCCGGGCCGTGATCGAACGGTTCGGCGGCGCGGTCGGCCGGACGTACGAATCGGCCGTCAACGGGTTCTCCGTCAAGATGACGGAACGTCAGGCGCGCCGGCTCGCCGCCGATCCGGCGGTGACCACGGTGGCGCAGAACCGGAAGCTGCGCCTGGACTCCACCCAGCCGAGCCCGCCGTCCTGGGGCCTGGACCGGATCGACCAGCGCAGGCTGCCGCTGAACGATTCCTTCACCTACGCGACCTCGGCCGGCCTGGGCGTGACCGCCTATGTCATCGATACCGGGGTCAACATCAGCCACCAGGACTTCGGCGGGCGTGCCCGGTACGGCTACGACGCGATCGACAACGACTTCGAGGCCGACGATCTGCACGGGCACGGCACGCACGTGGCCGGGACGGTCGCGGGCAAGACCTTCGGCGTGGCCAAGAAGGCGAAGGTCGTGGCCGTCCGCGTCCTCGACTGGAACGGCGAGGGCACGACGGAGCAGGTGGTCGCCGGCATCGACTGGGTCACGCGCAACGCCGTGAAGCCGGCCGTCGCGAACATGAGCCTGGGCGGGGACCCGGACACCGTGCTGGACGCGGCCGTCCGCGGCTCCATCGCTTCCGGGATCACCTACGCGGTGGCCGCCGGCAACCAGAACAAGGACGCCTCCACGCACTCGCCGGCCCGGGTCTCCCAGGCGCTCACGGTCGGGGCGGTGGGCGTCCACGACGCGCGCTCCTCGTACTCCAACTACGGTCCGCTGGTGGACCTCTTCGCCCCGGGCGACTCCATCACCTCGGCGGCCTACTGGAGTGACGACTGGAGCACCGTGATGTCGGGCACCTCGATGGCCAGCCCGCACGTGGCGGGTGCGGCGGCGGTCTACCTGGCCCTCCACCCGACCTACACCCCGGCCCAGGTGGCCTACTACCTGAAGGCCAAGGCCACCACGGGCGCGGTGCTCTCGCCGGGCAAGGGCTCGCCGGTGCTCTCCCTCTACATGGGGAACGCGCCGAACAAGGTGCCCGGCAAGCGCTTCGCCAACGGCACGAACTACAACGTCGGGGACCTCAAGACCATCCAGGCCCCGATCACGGTCAGCGGGGTACCGGGCGCTGCTCCGGCCCAGCTGGACGTGGAGGTGTACGTCAAGCACCCGGACTCCGGGACCCTGCGGATCGACCTGATCGCACCCGACGGGACGGTGTACCCCATCAAGGACGAGTACACGGACTGGGGCGAGACCAACCTCACCGGGCTGTACGGGGTGAACGCCTCGTCCGAGACGGCCAACGGGGTGTGGAAACTGCGCGTGTTCGACGCCTTCGCCGGTAACACCGGGTACCTGGACGGGTGGGCGCTGCGGTTCTGAGCGGGCACTGCCGTTCCG